>NZ_ASSB01000362.1:0-2607 GCF_000520755.1 Paenibacillus sp. 1-18 | reverse complement strand
CATGGTTCATGCGTATCAGCAGGTTCCGGAAGATGTAAGAAAACGCTGGAGAGCCAACTACGATAGACATATGGCACAACAGCAGCCTAAACCACAAGTTGAGAAGCCTAAGTCTTGGTGGGATCGTTACCTGAATTATACGGGTAGCAGTGCGATGATAAAAGGCCAAATAGCAATGGAACAGGCACACACAGCACAAAATGTGACTGTGAAGTCGGCAGATAGCCTAACTGAAATAGGAACAGGAATTTATGATGCTACTGCAGAAAGGACCCAAAAACGCTACGATTCAGTTGGCGCATATTTGGATTACTTGTCGTACGGTATCCCTAAAGGAATCTATCAGGCTTATATGGAGCGTGGACGTAATCAAGGGAATTCTGGTAGCGATGCTATCAATTTTGCTACGTTCGGAATAACAGAAACTATACGTGGAGCGTTGACACCTAAAGCTCCTTTGTCAGCAGAGCATTGGTCCAATATCATTGGTGTAGTAGGGATCACTGAGGGAGCCGGTTCATTTTTCAAGCCGAAACCTACACTAAAATTGCCCGTTAAAGAACCTATTCATGCAGGTCCTAAAATCATAAATGAAAAAACAGAGCCACCGCAACTTCCAAACCTAAAGCCAAATAAAGAGATTGAGGGGACGAGGAATGCAGCTCAGCGTACAAAAAGATTTCCAACCAGTCAAATTGATCCAAAAGTAAATCAACATGTTATTGATAAAGTGGCAGAAGCTAGGGGGAAACTGTCTAATAAATATAAAGAAGCAGGTAACTTTGCATACGCAGAAGTAAAAGTTTCAGGAGTCAGTAAAACAGACTTCTATTCACATAGTGGAATTCATAATTCCAATAAAAAAATTCCTGGAACTGAAGAATTTTCTTTTAAGCCTGACAATCCAATATTTAAGGCAACCGAGGCTCCTGATACCGCTGGTAATATTTACCTAAGAGATGCTGATACAGAGTATAAAATATTAAATGATGTCGCGCATAGAATAGGTGATAACCCTAACGCAACGGGAACAATCAAACTATTCACAGAAAAAGACACATGTGCCAGTTGCAATCAAATCATTCAGCAATTTGATAAAAAGTACCCTAATATTACAATTGAAGTTGTTCATAATGGTGATAAACGCATTTCCTCAAAATAACTCTGGAGGTTTTGATAAGTATGGTTTATGGGTATGAAGAATATTTAGAATATATCAATGAAACTTATGAAGAATTTAAAGAAGATGAAAAAATGAGCAATAAAGAGGCAATTGCAAGAACATTTAATGAATATGACATGTTAGCTAAAGAAAGCGAAACGGATAAAGCAATAATTTATGTAGCACTTACAGAAATTTTAGTTTCTCATTCAAGAATTTTGCACACTTTTAAAGAGCATATGATTAAAATACTATCTGAATTAGACTTCAATTTAATAGAACAAGAACAAAAATTAACACTGGTGCAATACAATGATCTGCGTTCTCGAAAAGAAGAAGCATTACCTGAACTTAAAAATAAAAAGCCAGACTACTATCCGAGGGTATGTTGGTACTATTCTGAATTGACAGATGAAGTTAATAAATTTTTCAATCAAATAAACATAGAAAATGTAACTGCAGATGAAATTGTTACTAGTGTATTTCACCGCTTTGAACGTGATTGTAAAAATACATTAAGTGAAAAAATAATCGTGTATACAACACTAGCTGAAAATTTATTAATTCATAAATTAACACAGACAGACGCTCTAGAGAAGATTAAACAAGAATTAAAACAGTTTAACATAAAAGATATTCTTCAAGAGCAATTATTAGAAGAGGAACAAGAAGATTTGCAAAAGAGAATTAAAAATGTGTTAAACCAAATTAATCAACCCTAATTAAAACTCAAAAACTAAATTACACAAAACAATGACTTGCCATCCCTCCCCATCAGAGTTAACATACACACACTCAAACCACGGGAGGGAAAATAAGCTATGTCAAATTGGCCAGATTGGTTTCTCGAAGCATTACGCCAACGATTTTATCAATTAGAACTCGCTAATGAACAACAGGCTTCTTGTTCATCTGAGGAAAAAAATTTATTCACTCAAATGGATCAATTCAAAATGAATCAAAACGAGGGTATCCAACGCCTGTTATCTGAGTGGGAAGAAGCCATAGGCTATCAGCTAAGCCAGGACAAACAGTCCATCTATATGGAAGGAGTTAAAGACGGGATGCGATTGATCCTTCCCGTCAAGCACTCCACAGATACTCGTTAGCCCATTAATCGTTTCAGCCTATGGTTTCTTTAGTCCCTAAATTCATTTAACAATGTTCTATTAACCTTTAATGATTTCATCTATGCTCATTCCACTCTTCAAGGTAAAAACAAAATGCGCTGGTGAGAGGATCGTGATCTTCTCCACCAACGCATTGAACAGGTTATCATCAAATTGTTCCAGTATATCTTGCCGTGAGCTTAGTACCTGAATAATTTCATCAACTCGTTCCTTGATTTTTTCCTTCTGATCCTCTTCCTCCTCTAATATCAGCATCTGTTGCCGTAGCTCGTTTAGCTCACTGGAAAGTCTGTTCGTTTCTTCAGCATATACGCT
>NZ_ASSB01000361.1:0-484 GCF_000520755.1 Paenibacillus sp. 1-18 | reverse complement strand
GGGGACAGCCCAATCTTTAGCTGCTGAAGGAGCAAGGCTTATTTTTACTTACGAAAATGAGAGGGTTGCAGATCGCGTGCTAAAGCTCGTTGAAACGATTCCGGGGTCCATTGTCTGACCTTGTAATGTACAAAGCGATGAAGAATTGGATACATTGGCGGATTTCCTAAAGGAGAAAGTAGGCGTTCTGCATGGTTATTTTCACAGTGTTGCCTATGCTAAGGCTGAGGATTTGGATGGCTTGTTCGTCGACACTTCTCGCGAGGGATTCGCCATTGCTCAAGAAATCAGTGCCTACTCTCTCGCTGCTGTTTCCCAACGAATTTACCCGCTGATGACGGAGGGTGGAAGTATCGTCACCATGACGTATATTGGCGCAGAACGAGCGATCAAGAATTACAACGTTATGGGTGTGGCGAAGGCTTCATTGGAAGCCAGCATGCGCTATCTGTCGAACGATCTGGGTACTTATGGCATTCGGGTA
>NZ_ASSB01000360.1:0-49357 GCF_000520755.1 Paenibacillus sp. 1-18 | reverse complement strand
ACCAACTCCTCACCGCCGTAACGACCGGTCAGTCCGATTTCATCCAGCTCATCCTCCATAATCTGTGCAACCTGCTTCAATACTTCATCCGCGCGGGCGTGACCCTGTATGTCATTCAGTTTTTTGAAATTGTCAATATCACAAAAAATAACCGACACCCGGATCCCCTGCTCTATATATCGTCGCAGTCGTCCCGAAAAGTATTTGCGGTTGTACAGGCCGGTCAGACCATCTGTGATGGAAGAACGGTAAATTCTTTGAAGCAGTTCCGCAATCCGTTCAAACAGGATGATAAACAGCGTGGTGTAATACAGCAGCGGCAAAAATGATATCCACAGAGCTGTACTTGCCGTGCCTTCCTCTACAGGGATATCGCTTCCCAGCCACAGGCAGCCGAGCCAGAGCAAATACAGAAGCAAACCGACTGTAAATTTCTTGGGCTGGCCGATTCGCGGGGTAATGAACGCCATGCTCAGTATAAGCACCAATACTCGATAAAACAGAGTGAACTCCACCAGCTTTGCTGTGCTGATCCAAGCGGGCAGCAAGCCGGCAGCCCAGGCGAGAATGGGGAGTAACAGTAACGCGCCCAGTAACAGGAGGGTCCATGTTTCCGTACGCTTTAGCTTTCGGTAGAGTTGAAATACGGCCCCGTTGATAAGCACGAAGGCTAACGCCTCAAGCGTGTTTTTCCACACGATTCCGTGCGTCTGCACCTTGCCTCCACTCGCCGAATAGAGATTCATCGCTTCATATGTCATAATAAAAATAGCGGCAATTGAAAAAAGAATATAGGCTTTTTTTCGTTGTCTGCTATATATGATTACGCACATAAGCGCCATCATGAGTATAATATACAAACCGCAGGCTGCAGTTACAGCCCCGGCCAAAGATGGGAAACCCCATGTTCCCATCAAGAACAATAACGTCAACGTCACCGACTCCATCTGTCTGGATAGTAATCTATTGAACGGGCGATATCGTTCCGATACAATAGACAGGATTAATTCCAATTAAAATGTTATAATTTTCTTTTGTACCTAACATTTATCCTCAATATATCATCTTTCAGAAAATCCGGAAACCTATACATATAACCTGTGTTCCGGTCAGTACAATTGCTTGAAAGGGGAAGCACGTCATGAAATTGCTACAGGCTCTCTTTTTCCCACCCGAGCAACCGGGCGGCGTATCTTCTATGATTCCATATCTGCAAGAGCGATTTTCATCTCCCCGTTGGGAAATGGAGCTATTTTCAATCCCTAAACGGATTCGTAACAAGGGGAGGGATGAAGTAATCTTTGATACCTTTGACTGGACGCAATATGCACAGTATCCAATTGTTCAAAAATATATCCAGACGTACCGTGACTATTTGTGGTGGACCCGGTTGCGTATTCAGAAGCCCTTTGATCTTATTCATGCTCATCATCCCATTGCCGGGATTGCTATGAAAAATGTTTTTCCTGACATCCCGCTCGTACAGACGATCCACTCTTCTTATGAGAAGGAGTTAATTCTAAACGGTAAAATAGAGGAAAATGGGCCTGAACATCAATTTCTGGTGTCGCTCTATCGAGAAATGGAGTATAAGGCAGACCGCCTGGTTGCGGTATCTCGTTCATTCCAGCATTATTTAGCACCGTATGTACAAAAACCGGAAGATATTGTGGTCATTCCGAATGGATACGATGAAAAGCGTTTTAAGCCCATCCCGCACGAAAATGAAGTGACGCAGCTGATCACAGTCTGCCGCCTCGTTCCGGCCAAGGGACTGGATATTTTGTTGAAGGCCTGTGCTGAATTGAAAAAAAGAAATCAGAGCTATGTCCTGCATATTATCGGAGATGGTCCGATTCGCCCTGAGCTGGAAGAGATGGCGCGTCAGCTGGATATTTACCATGAGACGATTTTTTATGGATATACTCTTCATCCGGAAGAGTTTATGCCTTTCTTTGATGTATTCGTTTTGCCTTCACGTGCGGAGGCCTTTGGTTCCGTATTTGCAGAGGCGGCGCTGAGCTGTCTGGCATTGGTCGGTACACAGGTGGGGGGAATAACGGAGCAAATCGAGGACGGGGTCAATGGTCTGCTTGTGCCACCCGATAATCCGAAGGCACTGGCAGACGCACTGGAAAAGGTGATTGCAGATCCTGCCTATCGTTATGAGCTGGCTAGATCAGCCTGCGATAAGGCTAAATCAAGCTACTCCTTGAGCAGGGCGGTTAATGAGCTGAAGAAAATGTATTTGAAATTTCCACATTAGCTATGTCGCTTATGATCTGGCTTGGAATCGGAATGTCGAAAGCTGGAGTGAGGACGTGAGGAGCGGAAGGGTCTCCTGCGTCCTGCCATAATCAGTTTACTAACCCACATCAGACTGAGCATTCCGAAAATAGGATAGAGGACGGATAACAGTGAGCTGAAGCCGAACTGACTGATTAGAAAACATGTGAGCATAATGAATAGTGTGATAAGCTTGGGCGAAACTTGGATATGCTGACGAATTTGCAGACTGGCTCCATAAATATCGGCCACAAAGGTACTGAAGATTTCCATAAAAATGAGTAAAATGTATATGATTTCGACCATCGAGCCCAACTGGTAAGCAATACTGCCCATCGGAATTTCAAATTGCTGAATGCCCGGCATATGTGCTGACATGACAAAATGTGCAGCCATCAGCATAAACCCGACACCAAGGCCACCGAAAATGCCGCCCAAACGGATGGTTCTGCGGGAAAAAGTCTGGCTGCCAAGCGGGACAAGCACGGCCTGTGCCATCGTTAGATTAAAGGACGTGTACAGGATTGGAGAAATCCATGTCCGTAATGTGCTGTGATCTGTCGTATTCGTAATAAAGCTCTGCGGATTTGGCATGGAAAGTGTGCTGTGAACGAGCAAAATAGATATGGTAATCATCAGTGGGACAACTATGGTATTCATATGCAGAATTGCTTTAATCCCTTTATTCAGCAGCAAGTAAGTTCCGATCAATGTAATGAGCAGTCCTGTCTGGTAGTGCAGATGAAGATGCTCTACAAAAACGGAGCCGGCTCCTGCGAGCATGACGCTGTTTACGCCGATCAGTACAGTAAGCGTGGACCAGGTGATCCATTTTCCGGCCTTGGCGCCAAAAAGGTGCTTGTTCAGATCCTCGTAGGACCTGGCTGAAATATCATGGGCGATTAGCATCATTTTTGTACCCAGCCATACAAATATGATTGTGGACAGCATTATAGTGAGTGTAGCCCAGCGTCCAAACTGTGTGAAAAATTGCAATATTTCTTGTCCGGTAGCAAATCCGGCACCGACGATTGTACCGATGTATGTAAAAGCAATCTGCAAAACATGAATATTACGTTTCATCCCTAGTCCCTCCTTGCCTGCTTGAATAACCCTACAGCGAGCATATAATACAAACTATGTTCAACTGAAATGGGACATGACTGGATGAGACTGAAATAATTATAGTGAATTCAATGAATAGCTTGACGGGAGCGTAATTTATGGGTCAAATCCTTGCATGGATACTGGAATACGGATATTTGGCAATGTTCGGCTTGCTTGCCCTTGGAGTGGCTGGTATGCCGATCCCTGACGAAGTGCTGATGATTGCCTTCGGCGGGCTCGTGTCTCAAGGACACTACAACTTTATTGCTGCGCTGGCAGTTACATTTTTCGGAAGTATGACGGGGATGATGGTTAGCTACACGCTCGGCCGTCTGCTGGGCAAGCCGCTGTTGCACCGATACGGTAAATGGGTGAGGCTTACACCCTCAAGAATTGCCTCTTCCGAAAATTGGTTTGGGCGCTACGGCACCTGGGGGATCTTGTTTGGTTATTTTGTCCCTGGCTTAAGACATGTGTCCTCATATTTGGCAGGTACAACCCGTCTAAGCGTTTTTCGCTATATTTGTTATGCATCAGCAGGAGCGCTGCTGTGGTGCGGTACGTTTCTGGGGATTGGACATGCGGTAGGTATGCACTGGGAACAGGTGGCAAAGCTGATGGAGAAGGTGACGCATCGGGTAGGTTTGGTCGTCATTCTTTTGATCGTTTTGGGAGGAATCACCGCATGGTTCTTGAACAAGCGTAAAAAAAATGTTACATGACCATATGGAAAAGCAGGCTTTGGCTTGAAAGCGGCGGGTAAAGTATGGTACTTTTACCGCATAGGAATGCCTTGGGAGGTCATGGAATGGAAGTATTAAAGAAACGAATTTTAAATGAAGGTGTGATTGCGTCAGATCAGGTGTTGAAGCTGGATGGTTTGCTTAATCACCAGGTTGATCCGGAACTGACGATGGAAATGGGACGAGAGTTCGCAGCCCGTTTCCGGGAAGAAAAAATCACAAGAGTAGTGACCGTGGAATCTTCAGGCATTGCCGTCGGTTTTGCGACCGCGCTGGAGTTGGGTGTACCGCTGGTATTTGCTCGTCGTAAAAAGACTTTATTGGCTGCCCCGGACGCGCTGTGCGAACGCGTGCCTTCGTTTACGAAAGGTATTGTCACGGATATTATGCTATCCCGTCAATTTATTCACGAAAATGACCGTGTATTGTTCATTGATGATATCATCGCTAATGGCGATGCCGCCCGAGGTATGGTTAAAATCATCCAACGTTCGGGAGCAGAACTGGTTGGATTCGGAGTTGCAGTGGAAAAATGCTTCCAAGCCGGAGCGAGAACGATCCGTGAACAGGGCATTCGTGTCGAGTCACTGGTCAAAATTTCATCGCTGGCTGACGGTAAGATTGAGTTTGCTGAATAGTAACAATTCAGCAGCTCATGATCCGGATTTCTAATAATAACCTTTGCATGTGCCTCAATTTCGCTTATAATATAGTTAAGGTTTTGGGAGAGGAGGCAGCAACATGGGGAAAGAACAATTGACCGAACAGTTTTTTCTGGAAAAACTGGCAGCGGCTAAAGTACATTTTGAACGCGCCTTGGATTGTAAGCATACGGAATTCGACGATTTATATCCCTATATGATTGAACATCCTCAGTTTTTTTGGTATAAACGCTATGTGGCCTGGTCGGAGTTATTGACGTTGGTTAACCTATGCGAGGAATTGTCCTTCTCTTGGAAAGAAGAATTTACTGCCCACCAAGTGGAGTATGTAGATCAGCGAGTGTTGTCTGCACAAGTGCTGGACTTCTGGTACGAGAAGAACGATACAAAAGAACACGATCACAGTGTAAATCAGTCGGGATAATTTGTCGCTCTGTTGGCAATCCATATAAGTAGTAAGAGAGAAGAGACCTAAGTGATTCGTTTAGGTCTCTTTTTAAGCTATTTAATTGCATATATTGCTGTTCGTTATACCAAATAAAGTGTGTAAGGGGGGACAAGGATGATTTTAGATGAAGAATTGGATGCCTATCGACTTTCCGGTGAGAAGGTACGTGTCGTGCGTGATGGATTGGAGTCCAACGATGTCATTGGCATTGTTTTAGCGTGGGATGATGAGCAAGTACTTATTCGCCGCCAGAATCGACGTGTGGTCAAGCTGGATCGCAGCTATACATATCAGCCGTTCAGTGAGCCGCGTTACAATCCGGTAGAACTGGATAATTAGAGGCATGTGCTTCGATAATTGGTTGAATATCATTGGTTGGTGGCTCATCAGCATACAGAAACTCCAAACCGGACACAGTAATGAAGAATAACTCAACATGAGAGGACGTGCTGTGTCAATGACTGTTATGAATGAAAAAGTACATGCTTACAAGGATCAAATCAGCCATTTGGAAGAAAAGCTGCCGGAGGTAGTCCATGCATATCATCGTTTCACTGGAGAGTGCTTTCAAGCCGGGAGTCTAGATGAGAAAACCAAGCAACTGATTGCGCTCGGCATTGGTTTATTTGCTAACAATGAGGTATGCACCTTTTATCATGTGGACGAGGCTCGATCCAAGGGAGCAAGTGACCAGGAGATTATGGAGACCATTGCTGTAGCTGCAGCGGTAGGCGGAGGACACGCACTTAGCCAAGGGGTTACACGTGTACAGAATGCACTGCAATAAAGCGAATGATTTATGGGAATTCTTTATACACCGTTCATAGCGGTTAAAATGGATAACGATAGCTGATGATTATGTAAAGAAGCTTCCGAGCACGTTATGGGGTTAGTCCTGTGGTGTGCCTGCGGAAGCTTCTTTTGTTTGTGGGCTGTTGCGGGGATTATGCACTTCCACTTGCGGCAGGAGCAGCAGAGCGAAGCGGTTTATGCTTATAGGCCGAGGAGGGGGTAACCAGACTCCGTTCAACGAACCGTAGGGGCTTGGAAGTTGAGCGGCTGTCTGGAGACTCGGGGTGATGTTTTTCGGGTAAAGGGAAGGCAGCTGTATGAGGCATAGAGGTTGAGAGCCCGAGATAAGCACGCATTCGTTCATACATTTCTTTGCGGAATGCGGGCATAGCCATACTGAACTGATTTTTGATCCCCTTACTTATATAGGTGGCGTGAACGCCTGAGTGGTTTTGTTGTATATCCAGAACACGAATATGACATTTATTGAATTCATGTTTTACTTCCGATAGTAAGATTCCGGTACGATCTACTCCTGCGTTGATCATTTCGACATAAAGACCAGGTGTTTTCAGGACACCGCTCTCTTCAAGAATCAGACTGTCCCGCTCAAATACTTTTTGAATAAAGGTCAGGAGCAGATAACTTTTTACAAGAGACAATTCATTCTGAACAGTAGCTGAAGAGATCATAACCATTCACCGCCTTAGGGAAATAGAATGATAAATCATATCTGAATGAATAAATAGGGAACCTATGTTCTACAGAACCCGTGTTCCTATTTTAACTCATTATTCCTTATTTATCAAGAAGAATTAAAAAACATAAAAGGTTTGACATCTTGATATGAGCATGGTATGATCTATTTTGTCGCTAAGAAAGTTATCTTTCGAAGACATACGACAACATATATGCGGTCGTGGCGGAATTGGCAGACGCGCACGGTTCAGGTCCGTGTGGGCTAACCCCCCGTGGAGGTTCGAGTCCTCTCGACCGCATTATCTTAAGAATGAACAAGCTCTTGATTTCCTTATGTGGAGATTCAGGAGCTTTTTTGCATATCCGGAATCTGCAAAGCGGTGCTCATCACATGGGCCGAAGACATTTTCAAGCTGTAGATAAGCATAAATGTTCGCCGTAGTAGAATAATCGCTATGTCCCAGTCATTCCTGAATTTCCTTTAAGCTGATAAGCCGTACATCATTTCCTCATACCGACGTTCATATAATGTACATCATGACGTTATTTGGAGGTACAAGAGAATGGGGGATATACAGAGCGCGGTCAATGAGGGGTTAAGGAAGCTGAGGGACTTTTTCGTGCGACGTCAGCATCAAGATGGATCATGGCATTTTTGCTTTGAGAATGGGGTGACGATGGATGCTTATGTGATCATCCTCTTTAGGATATTGGATATACAAAATGAAGAGCTGATCCGGCGTCTTCATGATCGCATTCTTGCAGAGCAGCAGCCGGAAGGCTGTTGGCGTTGGTACCGGGATGAGCAAGAAGGTAATTTATCCGCTTCCGTTGATGCCTATTATGCCCTGCTCTATTCCGGGTACAGTGAACCGACGGACGAGTCAATGGAGCAGGCCAGACGTTACATTCAATCGCAAGGTGGACCGGGGAAATCGAACAGCATTCTGACAAAGTCGATTCTCGCTGCAACAGGGCAGCGCAAATGGCCTGCATCAATCTCGTCTATACCGCTGGAGATCATCCTTTTTCCTGCCTATATGCCTATCAATCTGTATGAATTCTCAGGTTATTCCCGCGTCCATCTGATCCCAATGCTGATCATGGCGGATCGCAATTTTTCTATATCAACGGATAAGGCTCCCATTGTATCCGATCTGTTTGATTCACGCTATCATGACGAAGAGCCACAATCCCGGGAGCATCGGGAGATTGCGGAAAGCATCCGTATCGGTCTCAGCAGACTTCTCGGAACTCCCCGTTATATCCATGAAGCAGCTCTAAGCAAGGCGGAGCAATTCATGCTGAATCGCATCGAATCGGACGGCACCCTCTATAGTTATGCGAGTAGCACCATACTCATGGTTTTTGCTCTGCTTGCATTGGGCTATGATAAACGCCATCCACTTATTTTAAAGGCCGTTCAAGGGTTGACAAAAATGCAGTATCGCTTTGACGGTAAAGCCACCATTCAGAATTCGCCCTCAACGATCTGGGATACGGCCTTGATCTCCTATGCGCTGCAGGAGTCCAGTGTCGGCGGGGATCATGAGGCCGTGCAGCGGTCGACAGCCTATCTCTTATCCAGACAACAGGACAAAGCGGCGGATTGGAGTGTTCATAATCCGGATACGGTTCCTGGTGGCTGGGGATTCTCTGAGACCAATAGCTTAAATCCCGATGTAGACGACACAACAGCCGCATTAAGAGCGATTCACATTCTGTCCCGTACAAATCCTAAATATCGTGACTCATCCAATCGGGGGCTAAACTGGGTTATATCCATGCAAAATAAAGACGGCGGTTGGCCCGCATTTGAAAAAAACACCAATAGGAAAATGCTTACATGGATGGCTATAGATGGTGCCAAGTCTGCCGCTATCGACCCATCGGGAGCAGACCTTACTGGACGCACATTGGAATACCTCGGAAATTGTTGCGGACTCGACACGAGGCAAGATTTTATCAAACGAGGGGTCAACTGGCTGATCTCCCATCAGGAGAAGGACGGATCATGGTATGGAAGATGGGGGATTTGTTACATTTACGGTACTTGGGCGGCACTGACTGGTTTAGAGGCTACCGGGCTCCCGGCGAACCATGCTGCGATTCGAAAAGGAGCGGAATGGGTCTTGCAGATTCAGAATTCGGATGGGGGTTGGGGGGAATCCTGCACCAGTGACCGGGTGATGCATTACATGCCCTTAGGGGAAAGTACGCCATCCCAAACTGCGTGGGCACTCGACGCACTCATCGCGGTTCAGCCGCAGCCGTCTGCTGCCGTCGATAGAGGAATATACAAGTTGATGGAATTGCTGCAAAACGATGATTGGCCGACCGCATATCCTATGGGTGCAGGGCTCCCGGGTAATTTCTATACTCATTATCATAGCTACCGGTACATATGGCCACTTCTGACCCTAAGCCATTACAAGAAGAAATACGGAGGATATAAATAGCCATACTGAACGAGCTCTTGAATTTCATCCTATGGAGATTCAGGAGTTTTTTTGTATAAATGCAAACTGGAGTAAATCCTTTTTTCGTTGTACATAAACAGTATACAGAGTGTGTTGCGGGTGAATTATGGAGCGACTTCGGATGGCTAGATATGATAAAATTAACACGCTTATGATGAAGCTATTGAAAGGTTGGATGATAGATGGAGAAAGCTACTTTTGCAGGTGGATGCTTTTGGTGTATGGTAACTCCGTTTGAGGAACTACCTGGCATTCAGGGTATTGTCTCAGGCTATACTGGAGGCACGATTCCCGATCCGACCTACGAGCAGGTTAAAACAGGAACCACAGGTCACTACGAGGTGGTACAGATTACGTTTGAACCTGAACTGTTTCCATATGAAAAACTGCTGGAATTGTATTGGCCGCAAACAGATCCTACCGATGGGGAAGGTCAATTTCAGGATCGGGGTACACAATATAAGCCTGCTATTTTTTATCATACGGAGCAGCAACGGGAGCTTGCGCAACAGTCGAAGGAGCAGCTGGGACAGAGTGGACGTTTTGATAAGCCCATTGTAACGGAAATCCTTCCAGCTTCGGTTTTTTATCCGGCAGAGGAGTATCATCAGGATTACCACAAGAAAAATGTGAAGCACTATAAGGAAGATCGCGCCCAGTCAGGTCGTGATGAATTTATCAACAAGAACTGGTAAACGATTTTAAGTATACGTTTTTACGTCTCTGAGGCAGATTGTGATGAATTCATGGGTCTGCCTTATACATATTTAGACGAGGTTACTCACACAATGAAGGGACAGAGAAGGAGGCTGACCCGCAATGAGTAAACGACGGAAGCTGCGCATGAGAAATATCATAAAAAAGGCCATACAGTCATTTCGTAATCGGAACGAGCCCACGTGTGCGCCTATTTATCAACCAAGCACTAAAGTACGAAGAACCGTTATGGTCTGTATTTCGGTCTGTCTCATGTTTATGGTATGTGGAAATGCTTGGAGCATGGGAAGTGATTTCGCAAAAGCCTTAGATAAGCAGGAACAGCGGCAAAAGATGGTTGCCGTCATAATCGACGACATGGGAAACAACATGAAAGGGACAAAGCAGATTTTGGAATTACCTGTTAAAGTTACGGTGGCTGTGATGCCTTTCCTGCCTACAACCAAACAGGATGCCACAGAAGCGCATATGCGTGGTCATGATGTCATCGTTCATCTTCCCATGGAGCCAAAGCAGGGAAGACCGGAATGGCTGGGACCCGGAGCGATTAAGGCCAATATGACGGATGACGAAGTGCGTGCCAAGGTGACGGCAGCCATTAAGGATGTACCTTATGCGATAGGGATGAACAACCACATGGGCTCCAAAGTTACTTCAGACAAGCGAATTATGTCCATTGTTCTTGATGTTTGCAAGGAGCATGGACTATTTTTTGTCGATAGCCGTACAAATTATTGGTCAGTGGTGCCTGAACTTGCCGCTGCAAAGGGTATGCCGCCAGTACGCAATGATATTTTTTTGGACGATGCTCATACGCTCGCCCATGTGAATCGACAAATTGCGAAGGTGATTGAATGGCTGGACAAGAACGACACTTGTGTAACGATTGGACATGTCGGCGTGTCTGGGATGTACACGTCCTCAGCTCTTCGATCGGCGGTTCCTGCACTAAAAGATCATGCCAAATTTGTGGGCATTAGCGATCTGGTGCATTCTGTTTGGGGATGGAAGGGGAAGCCAATCAACACTACCATACCGTCAGATGCGCAATAATGCCTTTGGCTATAGCCTCAGCAATGTCTTTTTGTCCGCGATCCGCTGAAAGCATAGCTCTGTCTTGTTCATTACTGATAAATCCGGTTTCCACAATTACCGCGGGCTGCTGGATTGTGTTCAGAAGATAAAAGGGTTTTCCGTAAACCGTTTCTTTATTCATGCAGAACAGGCGGTTTAATGAATGCTGTATCCGCTGAGCTAATAGATAACTGCTGCCTTCATCCTGAAATAAAACGATCGGCCCCCGTTTCTCGGAGCGTTTGGCCCAATTAACATGGAGGCTTACAACCAGGGAGGTAGGCAGCTGCTCGGCGAGGCTTTTGCGCTGGGCCAGGTCTTTCAGGTGTCTGGATTTGGAGGGAAGCCAGCGGTTATCATCACTCAGCGCGTAATCCTTGTCTCGATTCAGAACAGCAGGATAGCCCTGTGAGCGTAAAATCAAGTACAATTTTTGACCGATGGCAAGGTTAACATCTTTCTCCAAAAGATTTTTATGACTTGTTCCGCCATCCACACCGCCGTGACCGACATCTATCAGGACAACTGGATTGGCAAACGCATGATAGGGTGGATATGGACTAGATCGACCATCTGTAGTCTTATTCAGTTCAATGCTTTTTTCACTGGGCCGAGTAGCTGCATCAACATAGGCCGGAAATACAGAACTGAAAAAGATGCAAATACTCACCCCAAGCCCTGTCAGCCATAGCTTGTTCAATTTCTTATTTTGCACGTTCTATTCCTCCAGTAGACGGATTGATTGCAGCATAGCTGCCTCCCATAAATCATTAGCTATGGGAAAGATTATGTTGAAGATAGTATGTTCCATTTAAGAGAAACCATGCATAGTTATTCCTGTTGGGATTAGACTTTTTGAAAAATGAGCAAGCTAGGTTTATCTGCACCTCATGTGTAAATCAGGTATCTCCAAGTAGCTTGAATGGAAATGCTAAGGGGAAGATTGAAGGAGGTTGTGAGGATGGCGAAGAGTGACGAGCTGGTGACATATATTACGCAGCGGATTGTTCGGTATATTGAAACACCGCGTGATGTACGACGCAGCCAAAGACAGACCAAAGAGCCGTGGATGAACAAATGGTTCGGCATGCTGCCGCTCGCTCTTAAAATGTGGATAAAATCTGCACGCATAAGACGAAGGGAGCGACATTGAACCTGCAAAAGAGACCACAGTAGGCATAGGGTATGCCGTTTGAGGTCTCTTTTTTAGGTTGCATATGGGATGACTCCGTAATTGTAATACTATGAGTCCAAACGATAGAATTCGCCAGCAGGCAACAACTGTTTTAGTGGTACAAATCGGGAGAGATCATGGTGCTGGGTTAGCGCATATAAAATTGGATGTGACGGATCATCTGGGGATCTCCAGGCTTGATACCCGTTAATGGATAAGGGCCCACCAAATGCAAAGTTGATACTTGTGGCAGAAAAGATTATACGTGGTGATATACGCAGCGTATCTATAAATTGGTCTGTGTTATGGATGAAAAGCTTTTGCTTGGATTGAAGCCAACCAAGATCGTCATAGGGGTTGAAAGGATCAGCCGAGAAAGTAACGGATTGTGCCTGTGTTTGCAAAAAGTTTACTGTTGATGGGGGTGGATTATTATGAAGCTTATGTTTCCAACTCCCATCTGCTACTTCTACCGGAAGTGGATCACCGGTCATTGCATCAATACATAATTCGCTGCCTGTTGAGGAACGTACCAGCCAATAGGCTAATAGCGGTTCCTCATACATGGGTGTGATTTGCAGCTTGTCGCTAGATGAAAGTTCGGTCTCTGCGAGTGACTTAAGAGATTGGCGAAGTACATCCATACTGTATGGCCCGCCTGGGCCGTTTCCGTATTCATTAAGTTGATAGACGCCATTAGTGTCTGTTCCGATAATCAGGTAGCCAATGGATTTTCCGGCACGGTTCACTTGAACAAGCCAGCTATGGGTTCCAGGTCCCAGTGGATGGTAGCTAAGCTCGGCATCCTTCCACTGGGAAAAAGGAGGCTGCGATGATAGGGATTGTATCATGTCGTCCGCAGTCTGTTTTACATCCGAAGGCACACCTTGCTCTTGAATAGGGGGATTTGCGGAAGCATCACCCGCCGATTCCTTCAATGGGGAATCCAAAGAACTTGATTTGTAGAGGAACTCTGAGCTAACATGGTTGCCCTGAGCGGCTGAGGAAGCCGCATGGATAGAAGCGAACGGACAGATTGCGGACAGGCCGATCAGAACAGCTGCGATCATGCCCACGCTATAGTGCCCGGAATGATTTTTCTTCAATGAAATCCACCTTTCTGCCGGCTGTCTTGTCCGGCGGAGGCATTCTTTTTATCCAGCATACAGCTTGTCCGGTGAAAAGACTGCTGCACCTTGTCGGCGCAAAGGTTCTGACCGTGTTCGCTTTTTGCTGTCGATAAATAGGGGCAGGCTCAGCGAGGCTTGTCGTTCCCATAGCGGAAATCGTTCCAGTCTGAGGCACGATGTTACAAGCTGGCGATACTTCTGTAAATAGCCTGCGAAGGAACGAGAGATATCGGTTACCGCAGGTGAAATATGCCGCAGTTAATGGCGGATACGAGTACCTTGGGCTCATATTGCCATACCATTTCTTTGCGACGGGCTTGATGCTGCTCCACGATGGCTTCTTTTTTGTCCTCTTCCTCTTTATCCTGATCCTTCTGCTCCTTGGTTAGGTCTTCGTAGTAGTGGTCAATGACCTCCAATTCCTCTCGCAACCGTTCCTTTGCTTGCTCAGCCCAACTATAATCCTGCTGCCGGAGCAGGTCAGTGAGGTAGTTTTCAAGCGAATTGGAAGCCTCGGAGACCGTTAGCTTGGCAGCTTGTACATGCATATTGCCCGCCAACAGTGGACTTAGTTGACGTGCTTCAATCATTTCGCCAAAGTCGGATATGATTTTGCCGCTCTTGAGTGAAATGCCCAGCCAATGAAGCTCCTCTCGCTTCAAGTCACAGGCAAATTCAACCTTATAGCAGACGCCGAGCCAGGCTTCATAGACTACCGGAGACCGGGCAGTCAGCTGACGGGCATCAGGCTGCTCAAACAAATAAACATATTTTCCCCCGTCCCGTGCAGCTTCAAAAATTTGATGCAGACGACGGCTTCCATAACGAAGCTCCTCTTGCAAAATACGGCCGGGGCCGAGCTGCGGTAATGCTGGAACATGGCCGAAGTAACGGCCCATCACCTGATCCTGAGCGGGATTGCCGGCTGTTGGAGCTGGCGGTGCCTGACTGGACAAGCGTTCCTGTTCCGCTCGGTAGGCTTCTCCATCAAAAATGAACGTGAAGGACATCGTTTGTGCTGGAACGCCAGTACGCTCTACATACCCCCAATAGTAGGGCCGGTTGGTTAAGGCTTTATCCGCTTCGGGAGAAAGCTTGACGGTTACATGGTTGGGCGACCTCTCGATAACGCTACATCCGGTAGCTTCCAAATAGGTGAGGACAAAACGCTGAACTTGCTGCGAATTCATGCTCAAATTTAGCGACCTCCTTTTACGCTGCGTCGAGCTTTGGTCGCAGGCACTGCATTGCCAGACAAGTTTAGCAACTCAGCGCCGCTTTGGTTTGTTCCTGCCGAATTCGAAGAGGATGGTCTATCAGCACGCAGTTGTTCCATTTCCAGTTTGATAGAATCCAGTGAGTGGCCCAGCTCCTGCATTTTTCGGCGAATTTCATCATCATCGCTGGATTCGAGCATGATTTTGTACAGACTTTTTTCAATTGATTCTTTTTTCTCAAACTTTTCGAGAATGACGTCCAACCCGCCAATGACCATTTCGAACATATTAATCTTTTCATGCAGGAGGTGAAGAATATGCTCCTCAATGGTTCCGGTTGTGGACAAGTTAAAAATATGAACATCATGCTGTTGTCCAAGCCGATGCACCCGCCCGATCCGCTGTTCCACCCGCATGGGGTTCCACGGCAAATCGAAGTTAATCATATGGTGGCAAAATTGCAGGTTAATGCCTTCACCGCCAGCTTCGGTAGCGATCATGACCTGAATGCGTCCTCGGAACAGATCCATCATCCAATCCTTGCGTCCCCGATTCATACCGCCCCGGTAAGGAACGGCAGACAGCCCGCGGTCACGGAAATAGTTCAGCAAATATTCCTGTGTAGCCCGGTATTCGGTAAAAATGATCACTTTTTCGTTCATCTGACGGATGAGTTCGAGCGCTTTTTCGGCTTTGGAATTGGCCTTGATCGCTTTAATATGTGCGACCAAATCCCAGACACGATCGCGTAGAGGAGAGTCCGGCGCCATTTTTTTGGATAAATTAACGAGCGTGACGAATACGGCATCCCGGCTGCTGCACACTTCCCGTTGAAGGGTAACAAGAGACAGCATACTGCTTAAATTTCCGCCATTCGCCTGATATTGCTCTTTGACAAAAGAGGTCACCCCATCGTACAGCGCCTGCTCCTCCGGTGAAAGCTCCAAATGAATGTTGGAAACATTTCGTTTGGTGAATTGAACCGGGCCTTCGCCGCGACGATTGCGGATCATGACTTTGGATAGCTCATCCTTGAGTTGATCCTCATTTTTAGGCAGACGCTTATCCACCACGAAATTGGCTGAAAAATCGCCTTGCCTGCCCAACTGACCGGGCTTTAGCAATGTAATGAGATTGAACAACTCTGACAAATCATTTTGGACAGGAGTTGCCGTCAGGAGCAAACAGTATTTTTTACGCAGCTTCATAATGAACTGGTAGTTTGATGTTTTTTTATTTTTCAGCTTGTGAGCTTCGTCGATAATGAGCAGATCATAATCAGTATCCAGCAGGATGCTGCTGTGTGGCTCACGCTTGGCGGTATCCATAGAGGCCACAACGACCTCGGATGACCATGAATATGCTTTTTTTTGGGCGACAGCGGGAATGCCAAATTTGCTGTTCAGCTCCCGCACCCATTGCAAGACTAGGGAAGCGGGTACAAGAATGAGCACTTTAGAAGCTAGTCCGCGAACCAGATATTCCTTGAGGATCATTCCGGCTTCGATTGTTTTGCCCAAGCCGACCTCATCAGCAAGAATGGCCCGACCGGACATTTGAAACAGTACCTTTCGAGCCGTATCCAGCTGATGGGGCAGTGGAGTGAGGTCTTGCAAATGCTGCAGACATTGAAGCTCATCAAAGCTCGGCACCAGCTTGGCTTTTTCCGCCTCGATTGCCAGCTGATACAGATCCCAATCTCCCCAAGGACCTCCCTTGTGCAGGCGCTGGTCCAGCTCTTCCTGCCAGCTGCGGTCGAATTGCACCGGAACAGGCAATGGCGCTTGAATTTGTGTGTGCGGGGAACTTGTTGGCTTGGCTTTCATGATGATTCCCTCCCTCCTGGTAGTAGCACAGTTGAAGTTCTTGGCTCTGTCACATATATGACATCTATTTTGCACAGATCGTAGATGTAGTATGGACGGAAAAAGATATCTTCATAACAAGAGGGATAAAATCCGTTAGCTGTCTTCCATTAACTTTTGGAGTTTGCTTTCCGTAGAGGATTGCGCGTTGGGGGTGTAAATGCTGCAACGCAGATCGCCGCCCCCCTGTACCTGGAGAGAAGTTAGGTCAAACAACATCTTGCCGGCCTTGGCATGACGAAATTCTATGAGCACTTCCGGCGCAGAGCTTACTTCGCTCTGATTCCAAAGCTCGTTGAACTCCGGATAGGATTGACTCATATTTTGTATAAATTGTGCATACCAAGGGTCTGTCACGTATTGTCCGTAATATGCCCGGAAAATGGCCAGAAACCCTTTTACAAAATGCTCCCAATTTACGGCTAGACTTTTAAACTCCTTTTTGGTGAATAGCAGTTCAATCATATTGCGCTGCTCATGTGGCAGCTCGGCAAAATCCATAAAAACATGCGCCGCAGCGGCATTCCAGCCGACAATATGGCAGCGCCGATCTGAAATAATGGCAGGACAGTAGCGCAGCTCCTGCACAATCATTTGCAGCGATGAGGAAATGACCGTTTGTTCGGCAGAAGCAGGCGGGGCGTGAAAACCGGCTTCGAGCGCCAAATCATACAAATATTTGCGCTCATCCGTATTTAGCTGCAAAGCGGCGGCAATGGCGTCCAAGACAGAGGGCGACACCTTGATATCCCGTCCCTGCTCCAGCCAGGTATACCAGGTCGTACTCACACCAGCCAGCTGAGCAACTTCTTCTCTGCGCAAGCCAGGTGTTCTGCGACGTGATCCTTGGGGCAGGCCGACCATATGCGGGTGTAGACGAGCTCTTTTTGTTTTGAGAAAAACAGATAATGCTTCCAGGCGTGCTTCGGTTTTCATAGGTATTTTCACTCCATTCATAGGTAAAGAAGGACTGAGCAGCTATTGCTCTCTCATAGTAGTGTTCATTATACCAGGATAAACAAACACTTGTAATAGGATAAAGTGAGGGTAAAATGAGGATTATAAGTAAGCTATCGAGCAGGAGGAATGAATAACTATGCAAAGAGTAGTGATTACAGGTATGGGTGTCGTGTCGCCACTGGGCAATGAAGTGGACACGCTGTGGGAAAATTTGCTGGAAGGCCATTCAGGTATACGTAAAATTGATACATTCGAAGTATCCGATCTAAAAGCACAAATCGCCGGGCTGGTACAGGATTTTGATGCAGAAAAGCGATGGGGACGTAAGGATGCCAGACGAATGGACCGGTTTACTCAGTTTGCATTGTATGCGGCAGAGCAAGCGCTGAAGGATTCGGCTTTGGATCTGGATCATATCAATCTGGAACGCGTCGGGGTCTATGTGGGATCAGGAGTCGGCGGTTTGGACACGTTGGTGGACAATGTAGAGGTGATGCTTAACCGTGGTCCGGGCAGAGTTAGCCCAACACTGGTGCCGATGATGATCTCCAATATGGCTGCTGCGCAAATTAGTATCGCGTTCGGAGCAATGGGTCCTACTATGTCGCCCGTTACAGCGTGCTCTATCGGGAATACAGCGATTGGCGAAGCTTTTCGGACCATTCGTACAGGGGACGCGGACGTCATTTTTGCCGGTGGAGCAGAAGCGGCGGTTACCCGATTAGCCTTGGCCAGCTTCTCTAACGCGACCGCCTTGTCAACACGCAATGAGGAGCCTTCGATTGCAAGCCGACCGTTTGATCAGGACCGGGATGGCTTTGTCATGAGCGAAGGCGCAGGCATTCTGGTGCTGGAATCGCTGGAACACGCTGTGCAGCGCGGTGCACGAATCTATGGTGAGGTCATCGGCTATGGAGCGAGCTCAGATGCCTATCATGTGGTTGCGCCGCATCCTGAAGGAACTGGAGCTTATCTGGCGATGAAAGCGGCCCTCCATTCTGCACGTATCACTCCGGAAGAGGTGGACGTGATCAGCGCCCATGCAACGAGTACGTTGCCGGGGGATAAAGCTGAGACCTTTGCAATCCACAAGTTGTTTGGCGACTATGCCTACCAAATTCCTGTGACTGCGAATAAGTCCATGCTGGGTCATATGCTGGGAGCTGCAGGCGGTGTCGAAGCGATTGCGCTGGTACAAAGTCTGCGGGAGGGTATCATTCCGCCAACGATTCATCTGGACAACCCGGACCCGGTCTGCGATCTGGATTATGTGCCTCACAAAGCGCGCAAAGCATCATTAAATATCGGGCTATCCAATTCATTCGGCTTCGGCGGTCATAATGCGGTCATTGTGCTGAAGCGCTATGAGTCATAAATGGAATGAGTGGTTAAAACCTCAGGTATTCTATCCAGCTGGATGGAATACTTGAGGTTTTTTTATACGAGAAACAACAGATTCATTTTAGTTAAGAGATAGAGTAAGATGAAGGAAAACATTGGAGAAACGGAAGTTAAGCTTTGAAACCTATGGTATAGAAAAGAATGCACTGGTATATCACGGTCAGGGATATGATGAGGAGCTAATGGCTTATTATTATTAATGGTGAAAGGTTTTGAAAAGATGAAAATTGACCGATTGCTTTCTATCGTCATTT
The DNA here is from genome assembly GCF_000520755.1 of Paenibacillus sp. 1-18. Taxonomy (NCBI): domain Bacteria; kingdom Bacillati; phylum Bacillota; class Bacilli; order Caryophanales; family Paenibacillaceae; genus Paenibacillus; species Paenibacillus sp. 1-18. The sequence continues at coordinate 30,348 of NZ_ASSB01000360.1, read as the reverse complement.
TGCTGCTGCAAAGAAATAGAGTTCAAGCGAAGGAACTGGCCGATAAGTATGAGGTTTCAATTCGGACGATCTACAGAGATATTGAAGCGATCAGCATGGCTGGTATTCCGGTGGTGACCTTTCAGGGAGCCAATGGGGGAATCGGCTTGATGGAAGGATACCGTCTGGATCGCAGTATGCTGACGGATCTTGATATAAAGGATATTGTGATGGGTCTGCAGAGCATATCCTCGTCGTTGGGTGGCCCCAATGTGTCACGGTTGCTTAACAAATTCGAGAGCATTATACCAGAGTCCGGAAGGGAACAATTTAGTGTCCGTGCTGCTCAGTTCATCGTTGATCATTCCGGATGGGGAAATCAGGCTGCGCAGGAAGGTAAATTGATAAAGGTGAAGGAAGCAATGAGCCAGGCGCGCACTGTCGCTTTTACCTATCGAAATGCGGAAGGAGTAATCACGAAGCGGGATGTCGAACCGCATACGCTCGTTCTGAAAGGACAGCAATGGTTTGTGTATGCTTACTGTTCCGACAGGGAGCAGTTTCGTTTGTTCAAGCTTTCCCGCATGAGTGACCCTGTCGTGACAGAGACGGCTTTTACTCGCAAGGATCTTTCCTATGAAATACTTCCATGGAATGAAGGGCGGATGGCAGCAGCCAGAGCTGTACAGCCGTTTACATTACAATTTAACCGCAATTCCAGGCATCTGGCGGAAGACTGGTTTGGCGTGGAAGCATTGCACGAGCAGGAGGAGGGGATCTATACGGTTTCGGTCCCGTTTCCCGAGGATGCGTGGGCGTACGGATTTATTCTCAGCCTGGGACCGGATGTGGTTGTCAAGGAACCGGCCCATTTGCGGGACAAGATTCGGGAGATGGCGCTGCGTATTGCGTCTAATTATGAAGCGGGTCCGGAATCATAAAGGAATTCTTATTAGATATTCTAGGCTAAAGCAAAACGAACCTGACTGATAGCTGTCAGGTTTGTTTCGTTATACTGGTGGCATATCAGTTAGCGAAAGGGGATTGACAGAAATGGATACAGCTTGTCAAAGCTGCGGGATGCCGCTGGAGCATGAGGATCAATATGGGACAGATGCACAACATGGTAAAACGGATGAGTATTGCAAGTATTGTTACAAGGAAGGGGCATTTGTACAACCTGACTTGACTATGGAGGAGATGATTCAACAGTGTGTGCCTATCCTGGTAGAGGAGGGAATGCAGGCAGAAGAAGCGACTTCGATGCTGCGCAATCATCTGCCGAATTTAAAGCGGTGGCGTACTTCAGAAGATACTGAACTTCAAATGGACGGGCCCATTCGGGTGGAATACCGGGGTGACATCCATTTAATCGGACTTAAAGCACGTACAAGTAATCTAAAAGAACAAACATCGCATGGGATCATACCAGCCATGTGGGAACGTTTTTGGGCTGAGGGTGTGTCTGGTCGGATCAGAGGTCATGAGGGACAAGCTTACGTCTATGGCTGTTACACCGACTATGAAAATGGTGCTTTGGGCGAGTACACTTTTTTTATCGGGAAGGAAGCGGCTGCGGATTTTCAAACTCCTGACGATCTTGAAGAGCTTGCAATTCCGGCTGCACGCTACGCTGTTTTCCAGGGAACCCAAGAGCCTTCTTCTGTATTCCGTGTATGGCAGACTATTTGGCAGTGGGCTGCCATGGGACATGCGGAGCGGACATACACAGGTGACTTTGAAGTGTATGGCAGCCCGGAGGAGCCGGTTTTGATTTACATTGCGATTAAGTGATGAATTTTGAGTGACAGAGAGAACCGCCTGGCCATGATTTGTGGAAGGGCGGCTTTTTTGATGCTTTAAACTTATAGTATGAGCTGTTCAAGACACTATAGCTGCTCAAGACGAATGGCGGGTTACCGCCCAAAAGATAAGAGCCAGAGCGCTGACACTAGCTCCCAATAGACATACCCCGTTCCACCCGGCATAGGTGTACATATGAGTCGAGGCAATGGCTCCGGTGTCGCTGCCAATCGAATAAAATATCATATAGCCTGCGGTAAGTCGACTGCGTGCCTCGGGGCGAACGTTGAAAATCATGCTCTGATTGGTGACATGTACGGCCTGTACGGCCAAATCGAGCAGGATTACGCCAAGCACCAAAGCAACCAGAGAATACTCGGTATAGCTGATTGGCAGCCAGGATAGCAATAGCAGTGCCAGCGCTATACCCGTTGTTCGCTGTCCCAGACCTTGATCGGCAAGACGTCCAGCGCGTGCAGCTGCTAAAGCCCCTGCGACTCCAGCCAGGCCAAAGGCTCCGATGGCAGTATGTGAAAGAGAGATTGGGGGAGCACTGAGAGGCAACACAAGCGAAGTCCACAATATGCTGAATGCCGTGAAAATAAGCAGCGCAAGGACAGCACGAATACGCAGAATTCGTTCTTGCACAAATAGTACGAGAACCGAACGAAGTAGCTGCGGATAGGAAAGCGTCGTACCTTTAGGCTCATGCTTCGGCAGCACCCAAAACAGAACTATAGCTATCAACAGCGTCAGTATAGCAGAAACGAGGTAAACGGTACGCCAGCCAGCGAGATCAGTCAACACACCAGCCACGGTTCGGGCCAGTAAAATACCGATCACCACTCCGCTTGTCACCAAACCTACGATTCGTCCACGTTCAGCAGGGGCGGCCAAAGTTGAAGCGAACGCAACAAGCGTCTGGGTTACTACAGCCAGCATTCCAACTGCTGCCATGCTTAGGAGCAGCAGAGTGCGGCTGGGAGCCAGGCTGACCGCGATTAACGCCAGTACAGATAGCAGCATTTGTCCTGTGACCAATCGCCGCCGATTCAAAAGATCGCCGAGCGGGACGAGCAGCAGCAGTCCTAACGCATAACAAATTTGCGTGACCGTAATGACCACACCTATCGATGAAGGCGTAATACCAAATTCGTTCGCAATCGCATCCAGCAAGGGCTGTGCATAATAAATGTTGGCGACAGCCAGCCCGCAGGCTATGGCAAACAGGAGTGCTACTGAGCTGGACATGGAATGAGTGGCAACAGATTGCATAGGTCTGACTTCTGACATCTTCATTGCATACATCACGTCACTTTCTAGTCTTATTACATACTGATAAGTATAATATACCGATTGGTACATAATTATTTTAGGCCAATATAACTCGTATTCCAGTGAGATGTCAAGTATTTATCATATGCTTATTTGACAGCTGTTGCTGGTGATCATACAATCTTAATATACTGAACGATACGAAAAAGTAGGGATTACTTATGGTTCGACCACGGGAATTTGATGAGGAACAGGCATTGGATGCAGCAATGCAAATTTTTTGGGAAAAAGGGTTCGAGGCCACGTCTTTAAGCGATTTGACCTCCAAAATGGGAATTCAGCGCCCCAGCATTTACGCTGCATTTGGGGACAAAAAACAATTATTTGAAGCTGCGCTGCGTAAATATACGCAATCTCATGCTGCTCGTGTGCGCGCTAAGCTGCAAAGTCGTTCATCTGTAAAAGAAGCATTTTATCTTTTTTTTACAGGAGTTGTGGCGGAAGAATATGAGGGTGACTCTAACCGGGGATGCTTTTGCGTCAATACGATGGTCGAATTAGCCCCTCATGATGAAAAATTTGAAGTTTTGACCAGAGAGCACCAGATGTACCTGTCTGCCGTCTTTCAGGAAGCCATCGAACGTGGTATACGATCCGGGGAGTTGGAGGCTACTTTGGATGCACGAGCTCTGGCTCATACAATGGTCTCTTTGTTAATCGGGATTACCGTGATGATGAAATCACGTCCAGCGCGTTCTTTTGTGGATCAGGCGGTTGCAACTTTACTTCTATTACTGGATGGAAAATAAGATATAAAGCCATATGAAAAGTCCCCAACAGGAGGTGTACGATGCTGGCGAGGCTGATAAATAAAATCCCGAGGGATTGGCTTGTATTCATGTATAAGCATATGCCGTTCACCCGATTGAAAAATGCATTGGTGTATCCGGCCAAGCTCCGAAATCTCCGACATTTGTTATTGCCGTGTAGGGGAATGGCCGGAAGGTTTGCCAGCACACCAGAAAAAGCTTATTCAAGACCTGCTGAAGTAGCTTTGATTCAGTGTTTGTGTTCGTTTATGAAGGGTTGATTACAGGCGTTTCAAGAATTTGCCGATGCGCTCCAAAGCGACTTCCAGCTGTTCTCGCGATGATGCGTACGAGCAGCGGATAAAGCCCTCGCCACCGGGGCCGAATGCGGAACCGGGTACAGTAATGACTCCTTCTTCGTCCAGCAGTCGCTTGGCAAACTGCTCTGAGCTGAGTCCCGTGTGCCTAATGGAAGGGAAAGCGTAGAAGGTTCCATTCGGTTCATGACAGGGCAGTCCTGTCTGACACAGGCTTTCAACGAACCATTTTCTGCGCAGATTGTAGGATTCCATCATGCGGTCTTTTTCCTCCAGCCCGTTGCGCAGGGATTCAATAGCGGCAATTTGCCCGAGAATAGGAGCGCACATGGCGGTATATTGATGAATCTTCAGCATGGCAGCAATCAGCTCTCTCGGACCGCATACATAACCGACCCGCCAGCCAGTCATTGCAAATGCCTTGGAAAAACCGCTGATGAGCAGGGTCCGCTCTTTCATTCCCGGCAGAGCACCGAAGCTTGCATGCCGCTGTCCGTAGGTCAGTTCAGCATATATTTCGTCGGATATCACAACTAGATTATGCTCCTCAACCAGGCGGGCAATAGGCAGCCAATCCTCATAGGTCATAATCCCGCCAGTCGGGTTGTTCGGATAACAGAGAATAAGCACTTTGGACCGTGGGCTCAGCTTGGCCTTAAGCGCCTCTTCTGTCAGCTTGAATTGCTGGTCAGCAGAGGTTTCGACCGTTACGGTGTGTCCTCCGTTCAGAAACGTAATAGGCGCATACGAAATATAACATGGATCCGGGATGAGTATTTCATCGTGTTCTGTAATCAGGGCACGCAGTGCCAAATCCAGCGCTTCACTGCTGCCGATGGTGACCATGATTTCATTCGCCGGGTTGTAGGATGTGTTAAAGCTGCTCTCCAGATATCCGGCAATCTCCTCACGAAGTTCGGGAAGACCGGCATTGGGTGTGTATGAGGTTTTTCCATTTTCGAGAGCTGTAATGCAGGCCTGTCTGACATGCTGAGGGGTCACAAAATCAGGTTCACCGACCCCAAGCGAAACGATATCTTTTCTGCCTGTACTATATTCAAAAAACTTACGAATACCTGAAGGCGGCATTTCCCGTACAGCTGGAGTCAAAAAATCGGTTATAGATGCTACTGTCGACACGTTCGTCATGTTGATTTCCTCCTTTTTGAAAAACAAAAAAACCCGCCCCTGTAAAAGGGACGAGTTCATACCCGTGTTACCACCCTAGTTTCATTCCATACGAAATGACACTCTGTTCACGTATCCATCAATACGTGTTCCGGTTAACGCTGGAAAGGCGGCAGAGCTTACTTCAGGTTCAGCTCGCTTCTCGGAGATGGCGTTCAGCTACCCTCGGAATGTTGGCTTTCACCTGCCCCAACTCTCTGCAAATCCGCTGTATAGCTTACTCGTTCTCGTCATTGAAATTTATTGCCGTATCAAGTTAGGTGTAATTATAAGCACAACATTTCAGGATGGCAAGTCTTTTTTTTAGATTATAGAATTTACAAATTTTCAGCGGAGCTGAGAAACATCCACCGAATGCTGCAAAAAGCTTGTAATGGCTGGCTTGCGTGGGGCATCATTTTTATTTTGCTGTGGCTGGCCAGCGTGGGCGTATATATCGGCAGATTTGCTCGCTGGAATAGCTGGGATGCGATGTTAAAGCCCTTGGTCATCCTTACAGATGTTTGGAAATGGGTGAGCCTGGCAGGGGAAAGACAGCATTTGCTGTCCTTTAGCTGGCTGGTGTTTGGGATTACGGTCATTTTTTATCTAATGATGTATATCTCTTTAAGCGAGGAGAAGGACCTATAGGCCAAGGACACGTATTGAATGCATACGGTCTTCGGCCTTATTGCATGTGGCGAGCTAGTCGCTATCGTGGTCTTCAGCATGTACATCATAAAGCACGCGCACGAGCAAATCCTGACTAAAATTGCCGAATCTCTTGCCGAAAATAGTGAGCCCTCCTTTGTTCTCCGACTGATCGGATACGGATAAGCGGAGTGTAATGTCGCTTTTATAGTCAAGGCCAATTTCGTCTATTGTGACTTCTGATATACGGCAACCGTCAATGAAGCTGCCATGCTGATTGATGCGAATTAATTTGAGCATGCCATATTGATTCAAATGCGGTGGCCACCAATCGGGATTCAGGACTCCCGGTACTTCTCCAAAATCTCCGGGGCTGGTCCAGTACCCAATAGGGATACCATTGATGTGAAACCAAATATCGGAAGGATATTCCTCACAATAGCACGGTGCTTCTGAGCCCAGTTCTGTGGAAAATTGAATTTCCTTAAAAGATTGATATGCCTCCGCGATGGCTATGATTCTTGGCATCTTCATTTTTATCGTAACTTTGATTCAATTTAAAATGAATGAAAAATCGTCCTTTGATGGGGATTGATTTTCGCGGAAAGGAGGGAGTCTGATGATGTCCCATAGTCAAAGAACGAAAGTTACCAATATCATAATCTTTATTGCACTGGCCATTGGAGCAATTGCGATGATCGCACCGCTGCTGTGGATGCTGTCCACTTCGGTGAAAGAAAAGCAGGATGTCTTTGCTCTTCCGCCGGTTTGGATACCAGAGGTGTTCCAGTTTGGCAAGTACAAGGAAATTTGGGAAGCAGGACCTTTGCTAAGCGGGATCAAGAACAGTGTGATTGTGGCTGTAAGTGTTACCGTGGTGGGGACCTTTACATCCAGTGTGGCTGCGTTTGCATTTGCAAAGCTGAGATTTCCTCATAAAAATAAACTGTTTCTTGTACTCATCGCATCCATGATGGTTCCATATCCAACGGTTATGATTCCGCAGTTTATGATGTTTTCCAAGCTTGGTTGGGTAGATACGCTTTTGCCTCTGATTGTTCCCGGATTGTTTGGGAATGTAGTTATGATCTTTTTCCTGCGGCAGTATTTGCTCAGTGTACCGGATGCCATTATCGAAGCAGCCAAAATTGACGGCAGCTCTTATTTCCGCCTGTATTCGTCCATTACGTTCCCGCTCATTAAGCCGGCAGTGGCGGCACAGCTTATTTTATGGTTTATGGGAATTTGGAACGATTATTTGGAGCCGATCATTTACTTGAACTCACCGGAAACGCAGACATTACAGCTGGTTATCGCGAATTTTAATGCGACTTACGCCATTCAGACGGACTATCCGCTTATTATGGCAGCCTCCATTATAGCGTTGTTACCTGTATTAATTATATTCTTGATCTTTCAAAAACAAATCATTGAGTCAGTTGCCATTTCCGGTGTCAAAGGATAAGTGCGTCCATGGAAGGCACCGAGGAGCGATGGAAGACAGTCACGATATGTAATGAATAAAGGAAGGAGGAGAAGAACAGTTATGGTTATGCTGCTGATGCTAGGCCTATCCGGCTGTGGGGATAACACCCCGGACCCGGTGTATCCGCAGGCTCCGCCTCCTGATCACTTGTATGATCAAAGTACGATAAACGATGAACAGCGCTGGACCATCAACAATGCACATGACCCGGCGATTATCAAAACAGATCAGGGCTACTATGTCTATTCGACGGATGTAAAGACGGGTGGAGAGTTGAGGCCTGGTGTTATGGTGCGTAAATCGACCGACCTGATTCACTGGAACTGGGTTCAGTATGCATTGCCCGGCATACCCAAGGAAGCAGGAGCATGGTCATCAGCGACGAATCTGTGGGCACCGGATGTTATCAAGATGGGTGACACTTATCGGATGTATTACTCCGCCTCCACCTTTGGCAGCACGCGGTCAGCTATCGGATTGCAGACATCCAGCTCGCCGGAAGGCCCTTGGAAGGATGAGGGGCTGGTCGTTAAAACGGATGCGCATGACAAGCTGAATGCGATTGATGCCAATCCTGTGCTGGATGCGGATGGGAATCCGTGGATGGTGTACGGCTCTTTTTTTGGCGGTATCTACATTACTCGGCTTGATCCCCACGGGGAAGCTCAAGGAGTCCGGTTATGGGCAAAATATCGCTGCCAGAGACCGGGCAACTGAGGATGGTGCTGTGGAAGGACCCTACATTGTGTACAATCCAACCTTCCGTAAGTATTACTTGTTTGTCTCGTATGATTCCTTGTTTGAGGATTACAATGTTCGCGTAGCCCGCTCGGATTCCATCACAGGGCCGTACGTGGATATGAACGGACATGATATGGCAGATACCAGATATTTACCTCAATACGAGATTGGCAACAAGATACTGGGCGGTTATCAATTCAGTGAAGGAGAAGGCTGGATTGCGCCAGGTCACAATCCGTCCTGAAGGACGGAGAGGATTATTATATGGTACATCATGCGCGGGGAGAGACCGATAAGAGCTGGCCGTACCTGCATGTACGCAAAATATTGTGGACGGCGGATGGCTGGCCTGTCGTATCACCGGAACAGTATGCAGGCGAGAAGGAGCAGGATATACCTCAAAGGTTATTATCCGGCAGTTGGGAACGCATCCTGATGAAGCAGGAAGTGGACGGTCAGGTGCAAGCTGAACCACTCCGTCTGGAAGACGGAGGACGGGCGGCCAGCGGAGCTCTTGAAGGCCAGTGGAGTTTTGATGGCAAGCGTACTTTAACACTGGATTGGAGCGATACATCCGAAGGAACTAAGGAGCAACTGTTATTGCTTCCTTCATGGGACTGGGAGCTGGGTCGCCATACGCTAGTTTTTACAGGTATGAACAATAAGGGAATTTCAATTTGGGGTAAGCGTATCAGCTAATAACAAACCCAAAAATAGAGCTGAACTTTTGAAAATACATATGGAAACGGAGCAGGCGGAATGGTGCTGGACAAGCGGAGCGGTCGCCTTTGCCTCGGAATTTCCTCCTTTAATAGTACATTCAGGAAATTCGGGGGCAACAACGATGGTAAGCACCATCCGTCTGCGCAGTGGCGCTCCATGTAAATCTTAAGTTCAGCTTACAAATCACATATTACACATAGAGGAGAGAAAAACCATGAATCAACCTGTACCTTTTATTAATCCGGTCATTGAGCAACGGGCAGACCCTTGGATCTACAAGCACAGTGACAGATACTATTATTTTACCGGCTCTGTGCCGGAGTATGACCGCATTGAGGTTCGACGGGCCCGTACCATTCAAGGTTTGAATACGGCAGAGCCTGTCGCAGTGTGGCACAAGTATGAAACAGGTCCATTAAGCGCGAATATTTGGGCACCGGAAATTCATTTTATTCATGATAAATGGTACATTTATTTTGCAGCAGCTCGTACAACAGAAACGAAGGAAGGTCTGTTCGACCACCGGATATTTGTGCTGGAAAATGATTCTGCTAACCCGCTGGAAGGAGAATGGGTGGAGAAGGGACAAATCAAAACCCGATGGGAATCATTCGCTCTCGATGCAACAACCTTCCAGCATAATGGAGTTCTGTATTATGTGTGGGCTCAGAAGGACCCAGACATTGTCGGTAATTCCAATCTGTACATTTCTGAAATGAGTAATCCGTGGACGCTGCGTGGAGAGCAAGTGATGATCTCTACCCCTGAATATGAGTGGGAGGTCATTGGTTTTTAGGTGAATGAAGGAGCTGCGGTTCTGAAACGGAACGGGCGGATCTTCATCAGCTATTCAGCCAGCGCGACTGACCACAATTATTGCATGGGTCTGCTGACCGCGGACGAGAATGCGGATTTACTCGATCCGAAATCGTGGACGAAGTCTCCTATACCGGTATTCTGTACGAATGAGGAAACAGGTCAATTCGGACCAGGTCACAACAGCTTTACGGTTGCGCCTGACGGCAGCGATGTTCTCGTGTACCACGCTCGCAATTACAAGGAAATTACAGGCGACCCGTTGTATGATCCCAATCGTCATACACGCGTGCAGCCGTTGAACTGGAATGAAGATGGAACCCCTGATTTTGGTATCCCTGTGCCGGATGGAGTTCCCGTGGATAAATAAGAAGTAAAGTATTGATGCGTATAACAAGGTAAATAAGATATCTTCCAAGCTAAAGGCTTGGGGATATCTTTTTTTCATTCGTGAATGCAAGGGGAATTCTGTTTTGTTCAAGCATTTGATTGATAAAAATGTTTAATATTTTCCACGGGATGGAAACTGCAAATGTATGGTAAAGTGTAGTTTATAAAGGAATTTATCCAAGAGTTTTTTCCAAAGTCTCATGTGCATACCGAATCCGAATCACACGAGGTGAGAAAAATGCTGCAATCATTAAAAGCCATTGCTAACTATCGGAAAGAAAATGATCTGGCCTGGGATATGCCGACTTGGCTGAAGCTGCTCGTTTCGGCTGAGGAGCGTATTGTCAATCTGGAACGTATCCGCTCCATTGGAGAGCTTAAGGATGCCAATCCTGTTCTGGATTATGTGGAGCGTACGCTGCTCATTTTGGACGGGCTTCCATTGTCTTTCTGGATTAAAGAGCTACTGGAGGATGTGCTGGTATGGTCTGAGACGGCCAAAGGGGGTACAGGCCGCGAACGCCTGCGCTGGCAGCAGGAGGGCATTAATTTATTTGTACATAATATCGGCTCTTCCCAGCTATATGTCAGACAGGCTCAAGCGGAGTCCCCTGCGTATCCGCGCAACAGCATGACCCGGATTTTGATTGAGACGCATGGACTTATCGGACAGTATATACGGGGCGAAATTCCTTTTTCGGAAAATCGGCCGTTGCTGGAAATTACTCGCAAGGGCTGGCTAAGCGCCGAGGAGCTGGAGCTTGTTTTACGTGCTCTGAACGAATGTATCATCGCCGGGGTAGATCCAGCTCTATGGGAGCAGGTACGTAGTGAAGTGGAGCAGTTGATCGGCTGGATCGCATGGGATAACGTGCCTGTAGTTTGGGGCGTAAAAGAACGGCTGCAGAGATTGCGGTCCGTTTCTATTCATGAAGGGGAGCCGTTTGAACAGGCTTATGCGGAGTTAAAGCGTGAGCTAAATGTGGAAAAGGCGCTTGCTCCGCTGGAGAATCGCACGCTTTGGTATGTAGAGTCAGCTTTGAAGGATTTTTCGCTTGAAGAGCTGGTAAAGGTGTTTTTACTCGCGCTGAGAGAGGGTACGGGACAGGAGCAGCCAGCTACGGTACGTCATATCAGCTTTGAATCTCTCATGAACACGATGTATTATGATTATCGTGGTGTCAAGAAAATTAACGTATACAAAAAACGAATGATTGAAAAATATCTGAGTGCGCTGTCCTGGCAGGATCTTTTAAAAGGAAAGCGGAAACATAACCCTCATTTGAATGTGATCGTGGAGCATAAGGAGGAGCTGCCGAGCACCGTATTTTTTAATTTTGCATTTTCATCTGCGGCTGAGAAGCTGATTGACTTTTGTATTGAGGCAGAAAAAACGCCGCTGTATGATAAGGCCGTATTGCTGCTGTTCGATCTGTTCGGCTTACGGCGTGATGCTTATGATCGTTTTCACAATGAGGAAACGTATCTTACGGATATGAACCAGACTGTAGATTACAAAAGGGTCATTCTGGACTACGTGACCGGAACCCGCATTCTGGATATTGGACCTGGCGGGGGCGTGCTGCTGGATCTGATTGAGCAAGAAAGGCCGGATGCAAAGCCGCTAGGGCTTGATATCTCTGTGAATGTTATTGAAGCACTTAAACGGAAAAAGCAATTGGAGGGTCACCGTTGGGATGTGATCAAAGGGGATGCGCTCCGATTGGAGGAATTTGTGGAGACGGGGAGCATGGACACGGTCATTTTTTCTTCCATTCTCCATGAGCTGTATTCTTACATCGAACGAGATGGAACCCGGTTCAATCCGCAAACAGTGGAGGCTGCTCTGGAGAGCGCCTATCGTGTGCTGGCACCCGGCGGACGCATCATTATTCGTGACGGCATTATGACCGAACCGATAGAACAGCGCAGACGTATCCGGTTCCTGGAGCCGGACGGGATGGAATGGCTGATGCGTTATGCCGAAGATTTTGCAGGCCGCCAACTTGAAATAGAGCGTGTGAGTGAGTCTGAGACTGTTTTGCCTGTGAACGATGCGATGGAGTTTCTGTATACCTATACCTGGGGGGCAGAAGCCTATGTGCATGAAGTGCAGGAGCAGTTTGGTTATTTTACCCCTTCACAGTATGAGGAGTGTATTCGTAACACACTTGGCCCACAGGCGATTATTCGGGTGAACCGCCACTATTTACAGGAGGGTTATACCAAGGCGTTGTCCAAGCGTGTTGAGCTGACAGACGAGCAGGGACAGCCGGTTCCTTTGCCAGACAGTACCTGTCTGATTGTGATTGAGAAGCCGGAATAGGGCTGGAATTATTAATAGTTGGAGTTGCTAGATATTTGTTGAACAAGAGGATGCCTTCTGATTTGCGTCATGCGCGATTAGAAGGCATTTTTAGAAAATAACGGAAGGTGTGTTCATGTATGTCCTCGCATGTAGAGATATCCGAATATGATCCGCAGTGGGCGAAGGAGTATGCACGGGAGCGAACGAAAATTATAGAGGCTCTCGGAGAACTATGCATCGGCATAGAGCATATCGGCAGTACGTCCGTTCCTGGTCTGGGAGCCAAGCCTATTATTGATATCATGGCTGGGGTGGAGGATTTGGCCAATATTCAATCTGATCATCGTGAGCGCTTGCTTGGTAATGGATATGAATATGTACCTAAACCTGATTTTCCAGAGCGGGCTTTCTTTCGCCGTGGAGAATGGGGAGCAGGCACTCATCATTTACATATTTATAAGTATAAAGGAGAGCATTGGCAGAATCATCTGCTGTTCCGTGATTATTTACAGTCACATCCGGAGAGCTTGCGGGCGTACACTGACCTGAAAAAAGACCTGGCGCAGCAATTCACATATGATCGTGCAGCATATACCGAAGCCAAAGGGCCGTTCATTCGGCAGATTATTGAGCAGGCACGGCATGAAAAGCCTGTCTAGAAAGAAGAAGAAAAAACAGATCTGTTTTTCTTGACAAGTTTTGCATATAATACAGGAGAAGTAGCTGGGTGAACTTAATATAAAGGAGCTGTGTTGAAGATGTCAAAACGTTTGATTCCTTACATCACGATGAATGGAAATGCCAAAGAAGCAATCGAATTTTATGAAAAGGCATTGGATGCTCAACTGCTTTTTATTCAAACCTTTGGTGAAATGCCGGAAAATCCTGATTTTCCGATTCCCGCTGAGATCAAGGAACGTGTTGGACATGCTACTCTTAAAGTTGGTGAGACCGAGCTTATGTTTTCCGATACCTTTCCCGGATCGCCGTTCAGCAGCGGGAACCAGGTGAGCATCTGTATTACAACCGACAGTGTGGAGCAAGCCCAAACAATGTTTGATGCTTTACAGCAAGGAGGACAGGTGGGTATGCCCTTGCAAGAAACCCATTTTAGTCCTGCCTATGGGAATGTCACAGATAAGTTTGGTGTCACCTTTCAAATTTTCACAGAGGCTCGATCATAAACAATGGAAAACGGTCAGATTTCGCTATTTAGGCGATCTGGCCGTTTTTTGCATGAATGCCCTCGTTCAAGAGGTTGCTCCATGTTGGCGAAGACATGATCCAAAAGGACTTGCACAGCGTCAGCATGACCGTAATGTGCTGCAAATCCCAATGAAGGAGCACCATGAGCGGTATGGGATTACAGGTAATTGTTTTGACTTAGCGATCTGGCTGCTGCACGAGTTTAAAAAAGAAGGAATTGAAGCTTATCCTATCGGCCATGATTTAGGGACAACAGAGGCACACGTCGCTGTTGTCCCTAAAAATGAAGATGGCAGACGTTATTTATGCGACTTGGGAGACCAATGGTTGATTCCAGTATTAGTAGATGCAGATCATCCAAGCTTTACATCAGAGAGATTAACAGGCTTTTTTCCAGCAGCAGAAATTGAGGTCCAACCGCATCAGGATACGGTTACAATCTTATATCACAGACCTAATGGTAAAATGAGTAGTCAGAAGTTCGATCTTGTACCCTTGGAACTCTCGTCATTTTGGAAGGCGGCGGAAATTTCTCAGAACACGATAAAAAAGTCGCCTTTGCCGGGGGATTCTAACCTTATAACTAATTTAAAAAGAATCCCCTGGCAACAGCGATCGGAAGAACCATCCACTCGCGGAATGGACCTCCTCAGCATCACCTAAACAAACTATTTTCACATATACCTATTACCTACACTCCAAAATTAAAATCATCATCAGTCAGCGGCTCTACATTCATCGCCCGCACGTAGCCATTTCCTTTTTTAGAGAAGAAGTCATGCTGCTTCGTGTGGGTGCTGATGCCGTTGAATACGATCGGGTTAACCTCTTCGTCTTCAAACAACGGATCAAAGCCCAAGTTCATCATGGCCTTGTTGGCATTGTAGCGCAAGAAGACTTTAACGTCGTCTACGAGTCCAATAGGGGCATAAATCTGCTCGGTGTACTGTTCTTCGTTATTGTGCAAGTAGCGCAGCAAGCCTACCAGCGTCTGGTAGAGATCGCGTTGCTCTTCCTCGCCCAGCTCCGCATAAATCTCCTGTGCCAGCACACCTACATATACACCGTGAATACTTTCATCTCGCAAGATCAGGTCGATAATTTCTCCGCTGCATGTCAGCTTGCCCTGACCTGCCAGATAGAGAGGGTAGAAGAAGCCGCTGTAAAATAAATAGCTTTCCAACAGCACCGAGGCGGCCATTGCGAGATACAGGTCTTTCGGTGTATGGATATTCATATAATACTGACGAATGGTTTCCGCTTTGGTTTGGAGATGCGGATTCTCTTCCACCCAGCGGAATACACCGTCAATTTCTTCCGTGGAAGCCAGTGTTGTAAAAATACTGCTGTAAGACTTGGCATGAATCTGCTCCATCATCGCCATAAAGCTGAGTACGGCTTTACGTTGCAGCCCGTCCACATGCTCCATAATTTGCGGCATCCCCACACCGCCTTGAATGGTGTCCAGCAGGGTCAAGCCGCCCAGCACCTTCATGTAGGCTTCTTTTTCGATATCACTGAGGGTTACCCAGGACATTTTATCATCAGACAGTGGAATTTCATCATCTGTCCAAAATTGCATAATGTTCTGGTTCCAGAACATCAGTGTGAAATCATCGTCCGAGCGATTCCAGTTTACAGCTTGTATACCTGTCATTGTTTAGCATTCTCCCTTCAGCTTGCGAGATTCCCCAGGATCTCAATAAAAGTGATGCAGGCGAATCATCGGATGCTTGACATACGGAAGCTGTATCCGCAAGGCTGTGACCCAATCATACCCGTAATGGGCCGAACGTCACTCTGGATACAGCTTCTAATGAAAAGCATTTTTATATCATCAAATTTCTAATCATCATGCTATCCATAATGCTTTAGATCGAGCAGGTGAGACACTCTTCCACAGACAGCTTTTTGGTACGTGTGTAGTACAACGATTTAAGTCCTTTATGTGCAGCGTACAGGTAGCAACGGGCTAACTGACGTGTAGTCACATCACTGTTCACATGAAGCACTGTCGAGATTCCCTGATCCACGTGAGGTTGAATTTCCGCAATCAGGTCAAGCACTTTGAACTGATCCATTTGATAAGCGGATTTATAGAAGAACACATTATCTCTCTGCAAATAAGGCATTGGATAGTAGGTTGTCGAATTTGCATAAGTGCGTGTCTCAATCTGCTCAACAATCGGCATGACGCTGGATGTCGCATTTTGAATATATGAAATGCTGGCAGTTGGCGCAATCGCCATACGGTAGGCATGGTACAGACCATTTTTCATCACGTCCGCTTTCAGCTTGTTCCAATCGGCTGGAGACGGAACATAAATACCGTTGAACAGCTCTTGCACACGTGCGGTTGTCGGACGGTAATCCGTATTCAGATAACGGTCAAAATACACGCCGGTCGCATAATCCGATTCCTCGAACCCGTAAAAGCTTTGTCCAGCCGCTTTCGCAATTTCCATACTTTTCTCTATGGAATGATAGTTCATCGTCATGAAGAAGGTACGGACAAAATCCTTCGCTTCGTTGCTTTCATAAGCAATTTTGTTTTTGGCAAGGTAGCCGTGCAGATTCATAACACCCAGACCAACGGAATGCATTTCACGGTTTGCTTTGGCAACACCCGGTGCATTAGCCACATGTGTCATATCGCTGACCGAGGTGAGCGCAATCATGCCCTCATGAACGGATTCGCGGATTTTGCCATGCTCCATCACATTGACAATGTTCAGGGAAGCCAGATTACAGCTCACATCGCGGCGAATGGTATCCTGTTGTCCATAATCGGTAATCTCGGAAGTTTCCTGCAATTGGAATATTTCCGTGCACAGGTTCGACATCTTGACTTGACCCACGTTTTTAAGAGCATGCGCCTGATTGGCGTTACTTTTGTTCATAATATATGGATAGCCGGATTCCAGCTGAATCATGGCAATTTTCGTCAGCATGTCACGTGCGCTCATCGCTACTTTTTTCTTCACTCGGTCATCGGCGAGCAGCGTATCGTACATTTCATCCAGATCCATGTCGTCCAGATGCGTTCCATAGGCTTTATACACACTGTACGGAGCAAATACGTGCAGCGGTTCATTATCCTGAGCCAGCTTGTAAAAGCGGTTCGGCACCAACAATCCGATCGAAAGTGTTTTAAGGCGCACTCTTTCGTCTGCATTGATTTTTTTACTATCCAGGAACTCCAGTACGTCCCATCCGAAAATGTTGTAATATGCTGCGCCTGAGCCCTTACGTTGCCCCATTTGATCGGCGTAGGAGAAGCCGTCTTCCATTAGCTTCAGTACAGGCATAATACCTTTTGCTGCGCCTTCTACGCCTTTGATCGCTTCGCCGCGTGCCCGCAGCTTCGACAGGTTAACCGCGACACCGCCGCCGATTTTGGACAATTGCATACAAGTGTTCAGTACATAGTTGATTGAGTTCAGGGAGTCGTCCATTTCGAGCAGGAAGCAGGATACCAATTCCCCGCGGCGGCTTTTGCCTGCGTTCAGGAAGGTGGGTGTCGCTGGCTGGAGACGTTGCTCCATCATCGAGCGGGCCAACACGCGCGCCGTATCGGCATTACCGCGTCCCAAATGCAGAGCGACTGCTGCAACCCGGTCAGGATAATGCTCCAGATAGACCTTACGGTCATTACTTTTCAGTGCATAATCGGTATAAAACTTGGATGCTGCCATATAGGAAGGAAATTTAAAATGATAGCTGTGCGTGATATGGAAAATATCATTAATTTCATCCGCCGTATAGCTATTATAGAAATTCTCGTAATAATCATTCTCAATCATGTACAGCACTTGAGCCGCTGTATCAGCAAACTTCAAGCTGCGTTCCTGAACTTCCTTCATAAATTCTGCTACAGCCTCTTGATCCTTTTCCAATTGGAAAAAGCCGTCTGTATCGCGTTTCATCAACATGTTGTTCAATTCAATATGCCGCAACTCGGCTCACCTCCTGTTTAAAACGCTCTACATCTCCGAACGTTCCAGATAATTCAAATTTACTAATCACGGGGACATTGTAATGATCGGCAATCAAATCTGCGCTTTTTGCAAAGCTCTCGCCCCAATTCCGGTTGCCGCTTGCAGCTACACCAACGAGGTTTTTAGCGTTTTTTTGCAAAAAGGAAGATACCCTCTCAGGTATCTGGCCAAACCCCGTTGTATATGTAATGAGTACGTAAGGTTCATCTATAGTCATTTGCTCCTGGATCTGAACTGCCGGAAGCTTGAGCTTTCCAATAAATCTTTTTACATTGCCGGTTTTAGAATCATAGGCAATCAGCATTGTAGGCATCCTCCTTAACAATTAACGAAAAAAAGAAAACGGTATTACCCGCTTTTTAAAATGTTGGACTCTATATTTACATGATTTTCATACCTGTATCTTCAAGATATCGGGCAAAAACACGTTTTTTACACTATATTTAGAGTACATTCTCTATTTTATATCTATATATAGTTTTGTCAATCGGTCCAGAGGGGAGCGGAGGGCCCAGATCCGGTATAAGTCCAAGCGGGGTGCGGAAAAGAGCGAAAGAACTTTTTTTTCGTAAGTATGTTAAAAAAGTATTGGAGTTTTTGAGGTTGAAGATGTACCATTTGTCAATGGGCAATAGAATGGAAAATTTACATTTTACTGTAGAAAGGATGAAGTAGATGGGAGGTAGCTATATGGATCAGGCTGAATCATTTAATACGATCTTTTTTAGCGTGTTTGGTATTATTGCTCTTTTGATGATTATCGTTATTGGCAAGACGATAGGAGCAGGGCTTTCCAACCAAGCTGCCGAGCTGGTCCAACGTCCATGCAAGGTTGTGGATAAGCGCACGAGGGTACGCGGAGGGTCAGGCGATTTTTCGGCTTCAACAAATTATTATATTACCTTTGAATTTGACGGGGGTGAACGTAAGGAGCTGGAGGTGAAGGATAGGGACTTCGGTATGATTGTGATCGGGGACCGTGGTGAGCTTCATTATAAAGGTACACGTTTTGTGGAGTTTGTGAGAATCATGGAAGCATAAAATGTGTTGGTAGAGAGCTGGAATACCTGAAAAAATACATACCGGAGGGCAGATGACGATGCCGCATATCATTGGGGAACGAATTGTATTGAGAGAGTACCGTCTGGAGGATATACCTGATATCCGAAAATGGGTCAATGACCCGGAAATTACACATGGTTTAAGCGATGTATTTATCTATCCGCATTCACAGTTCAATAGCGAATCCTTTGTACAGATGATGGTTGACGGCAGCTCCGAGATCAAAGGCTTTGTCATTGCGCATAAAGACACACTGGACTATATCGGGCAACTGGATTTATTTAAAATCAACTGGGTGAATCGGCACGCCACACTTGGAATTGTGATCGGATGTGACGGTGATCTGGGCAAGGGCTACGGACGGGAAGCGATTCGGCTAATACAGAAATTTGCATTTCATGCTCTGAACCTGCATCGGCTGGAGCTGGAGGTCTATGCGTTCAATGAACGTGCACACCGTTGCTATCTGGCTTGCGGCTTCAAGGAAGAAGGGCGGCTACGGGAAAAGCTATTCAGGGAAGGAAAATATTATGACATCATTCAGATGGGGATTTTGCGAAGTGAATATGAGGCTGTAGAGCAAGCGAAGGAATCCTGAAAGTGAAACCGTATAAGTTATTTTACTTGGTTTAATCCGGACAAAACGAGCGAATCATAGAAGCCCGCGAAATTGCGGGCTTTTGGGGTGGATACCTGATATATTAAACTTTTTATTCGTAATATCCCTCGGTTGATTTGCGGAATTGTTTGAATTGATTAATATCATGTCCGAACCATACTTGAGAATTCGTCCGTGCAGCCAGTGTGCGAATTTTTTCCACCGTATCCCGGTAACCAAGCAGATCATAAATAATACCTGGCGGCTTGACGGGTGGACCGTAGCTTTCCGCTGAATAGATAGCGTCCGAAGCAAGGATGATCCCCCCTGTCTCCGGCAGTTCAATATGCAAGCCTATCATCCCCCAAGCATGCCCGCTGCCAAAGTTGAGAATGTTGATACCTTCAGCCAGTTCCAGGTTATCCTGATGGCGTTTGATTGTTTTCCACTGCAAGTGATTTTTGATCCATGCATTAATGTCCGCCCAGACATAAGCTCCTTCCTTTACATTACGGGCATAGTTCTGCAGCGCACCGTTCAACTCATCCTCATGTACGATAACGGTAGAATTCGTAAACATTTCCAAACATCCCGCGTGATCCAAATGCAAATGGGAGGCAATGACGTACCTAATTTCCTCAGGTCTTACATTCAATTGCTCCAGCCGGTTATGCAGGTAACATTCCTCACTGGCCACCCAAGGGGATGCCAATTGCGTTGATTCGGCCCAACGCCCTTCGCTGCCCATCGAGTTAGGATTACATGCTGTATCAAACAAAATCTTTCCCTCAGGGTGGTCGATCAATACTGTATAGATGGGGAATTCAGTGAACTCTGTTGAGGCATTAGGATTGTTAATCGTGGCCGGATTATGCATGGCGATTATCCAGTTCTTGTCCATGCTCATTCGTCCGTTATCCATCACATACAGCTTAGGCCGCGGTTTAATAATATTTGACATGTTCGTTTCCTCCCAATGAAGAGTAATTTCCAAGTGAATCTCTAGCTTCACTCTTGACGGTTACGCTGCCGTAGCGGCAGGTATAGACATATCCTAATATAAAATCTAAACTTACATAAGGAGGCACTTTAATGTGTCCAGGGTACTTTTAGGTGCATAGGAGGGGAAAGGATTTGACATCTTCAACCACAAATAAACAACCCGACATCACGCTGGCGGGTTGTGGCTATAGCAGAGTTCTTGAGATTATTTCCAACAAGTGGACGGCACTCGTCATTTACGCATTGGAGAATGGGCACATCAGATACGGGGATATTTCCAGAAGAGTCGAGGGCATTTCCAAAAAAATGCTGACACAAACGGTGCGTAAGCTGGAGCGGGATGGGCTAGTCCAACGCCATATTACACCAACAGTACCCCTTACCGTGGAATATTCGCTAACCCCTTTAGGCGAAACCTTACTTCAACCAATGAAAGAATTAAGACAGTGGGGCAGAACGAATTATTCGCATGTAGAGGAGGCGAGAGGCAATTATGATCTGAAATACAGTAAGTGAAGATTTGCAAAAGAATCTCTAATGAGTATCGTTCTACATTTGAGTATCGTTCTACATTAAAACGGAGTAGTCGGATGGTGCTGTACAAGAGAAGTCCCATCCGACTGCGTAGTGGCACGAAGTAGTACGATAGGTAACTTTTAAGTTCAGCTTATTTGATCGTTATTTCTCCCCGTACCATAGCTTCAGCCGATTTTGGATCAGGCCGGTGTAGACTTCTTCAGCCTTTGGCACACCCGCTTGATCCAGCTCCTGCAGCATGTGGTCATAGACGGTGTCGAACTGATCCGGCTTGGCAAGTACAGCCTCAGGAATCCGTTTACGTACAATATCCTGCGACTTCTGATAAATGACATTGTAGTTCGTGTCGGTCGGAACAGGCATATTGTAGGCGGCACCCCATTCTTTTGCCGGAAAATCCTTTTCATTTGGAAACAGATCCTTCCACGTGTGGGCCTTGTATGCCTGAAGGGATTCTTTTTCAGCTTGACTATAATTCTCGGTAATCATCTCTGGATAGTTGGTTGTGTAGTAATTGCCAGAGGGGTCCTTGACGCTGTCTCCATAATGAGGTCCCCATATCCAGTACAAACCGATACCCGACTCTCTGGTAAAGGAAGCATTATCAATGTTTTTGTGCTGCTGTACGTCAGCCGGAATGACTCGTTTGCCGTTCTCTACATTGTAATGCTGGCCTTCAATTCCCCAGTTGCGTAAAATTTGTCCT
The DNA here is from genome assembly GCF_000520755.1 of Paenibacillus sp. 1-18. Taxonomy (NCBI): domain Bacteria; kingdom Bacillati; phylum Bacillota; class Bacilli; order Caryophanales; family Paenibacillaceae; genus Paenibacillus; species Paenibacillus sp. 1-18. The sequence goes on along the minus strand of NZ_ASSB01000360.1, from coordinate 8,774 downwards.
TCGTCAGAGGCGAGAAAATCCAGAAACTTGATGGCACGCACCGGATTTTTGCACGAAGTTGTAATTCCAATGCCGTACGCAGCGTCAAATCCAACCGGCTGGAGGGAATGATCCTCATATTTTTCATTTAAAGTGACCGGAAAATGGGCGTAGGTGAATTCATCCTTGCCTGCTGCCTTGAGGGCGTTTTCGGCATCCTGGTAGTTCCATTCCTGATCAATGAGTCCAATGACCCGACCTGCGGCGATCTTGGATTTGTACTGATCGCTTTTTTGTACAAAAGTATCTTTATCCAGCAGTCCTTCGTTGTACATATGATTCAGCCAACGGAAATATTCCCGTTCCTCTGGGCGCTTATAGTGAAGGATGGCTTTGTGTGTTTTGGGATCAATATAATACTCACCATCGTCCGGTCCGCCTGTAGCGGTCACGGCCGGATTCGTCACGGTAATTTGAAGTTTCCAGTCTTCGGCATCAAGTGAGAGGGGAATGGTAGGCTGGCCGTTGGTGGTGGGATATTTGGCGACATAGTCCTTGAGTGCCTTTTCAAAATCCTGAACGGTACGAATTTTGGGGTATCCCAGCTTCTTAAGTGCCTGATGCTGGATTTCAAAGCCGGCCTGTGCATCAAATGCGATGTGATCTACGCCCAAATTGGTTGGAATCGTATAAATAGCAGGATCTTCATTGCTATATTTGATACGGTTAAAATAGTCTCCGTACACTTTCTTGATATTAGGACCGTATTTGTCAATCAGGTCGGTTAAGTCAATGAGTGCTCCTGCATCGACCATCTTTCCAACCTCCCCTTTGGGATAGACAAGGTCTGGATACTCTCCACTGGCCGCCATCAAAGCAAATTTTTCCTCACCTCGGCCATTGACTGCATATTCGGCATTGAGTGTAACACCCGTTTTTTTGATAATTTCCTGCCCGACCGCGTCTTTCATGTTGTTCCAGTTGGAGCTGGAATCACCGCCAAAAAAGGTTAAGGTAATGGGACTGGTGTCATCTGGGTTTTCTTTTGATGCTGTACTATTTGTTCCGCTTGCGCAGCCCGTTGTCACGAGCAGCAGCAAGCTCAGAAGCAGGATGGAGCTTTGGCGTACCGACCTGTTTTTGAACATTTGCAAATCCCCCTTATTAAGTATGATTCACATAATGTAAGTGCTTTCAATAGTAAATTTTAGGAAATAAATAACTCTGCGTCAAGTGATTTATGATGATTCGTTATGTGGTTTGTTTTTTTATTAGCAAACATATTTTGGTGGATGATATGGATTCGCGCAAATATATCGTTTGATGATCTAAAACAATGTATGCTACGATGGTACCAGTTTATGGGGTACACCCGTGTATTTGAAAAAAGGCAGAAGTAGACTAGATTCCGAATAGGGTTGGGTGAGAAAATGCGTGGAAAAGTAACGTTGCAGGAAATTGCCGATGCGGCGGGCGTTTCAAAATTCGCTGTTTCGCGTGCATTATCAGGCAAGCCTGGTGTAAGTGAAGAGACAAGGACGGTGCTGGTCAAGTTGGCTGCCCAGATGGGCTATTTTCGCAATCATCCAAAAGTGACCGGAGTAGAGCCGCGTGATACGGATGCCGGGGAATGGTCGGGAACTGTGCTGGTGTTATTTCCAAATATAAGACACCAAAACAGGGAATCCAGATACTGGGGGCCTGTATTTGAGGGAATATCCGAGCGTTTGAAGCGCAAGGGAATGGATATGGTCACGTTAACGGAGCCCTCGACTGAAGATATGTTTTCGTTGCTGAACCCGGAAGCGATCAAGGGGATTATTACGGTAGGGTCGGTTTCAACGCCGATGCTGCTGAATATTTATCGGATGGGTATTCCGGTCGTCATGGTAGATCATTGGGATGCTGCATTTTTAAGTGATACGGTGTTTACGGATAACCGCACATGTATGAGTGAATTAATGAAGGACCTGCTGCGCAGAGGCTATACACGTTTTCAATTTGTTGGTCATATTGCCGATGCTCACAGTTTCTATGAACGCTGGGAAGCTTTTCGCTCCACACTGGAAATGAGCAGCGTACAATTACAGCAGAACAAAACCTTTCTCCAGGGGGGAGTGCAAGCACTGAATGAGGAATTGGACAAGCTGACCGAGAACGAGCTGCCAGAGGTGTTTGTGTGCGCCAATGATGTGACTGCTACGCAAGTGGTGGATGTGCTGAAACGGAAGGGAATTGACGTCCCGAGGCGCTGCGGGGTGACTGGATTTGATGATACGAATGAACAGATGCCGATTTATGCGACGGTAAGAGTGGATAAGGAGCTGCTGGGAATGCGTGCGGTAGATCAATTGTTATGGCGCATAACCAACCCCGATTCGCCTGTCGAAAAAAAGCTGCTGCACGCAGAGCTGGTTATTCGGGAGCGACATGCACCGCGAGTCAATCGGGAGAATGATGACCATGAGCGACCAATCAGCTCAATCAGATATAGCTAGTATTCGGATAACATTAACTTATCTCCATTGATGTGGAGAGATATAGATGTCGCTTTTTAGCCTGTTTAAGGCCAGAGAGCGACTTTTTTGGTTGTTGTGCCAATGTCTTGCAAAAAAACAATTTGACTAATTTGTTAGCTTGATGTTATTTTTGTTATGTTCAAAGAGAAAACCAGATGTTCCCAATCATCCTTACAGGGAGGCTTTGTGATCATGGTCAATGTGATAGTGTTGGATAGCTGGAGGTTTAGGGAAACGCAAAGTGATGAGTGGTTTCGTGCGCAAGTGCCGGGTTGTGTGCATACCGATCTTCTACGGCATGGGCTAATTCCTGATCCGTTATCGCTATAAACGAGGCCGAGGTACAGTGGATTGACAAGCAGGATTGGATCTATGAAGCTTGCTTTCAGATCCATGCAGAACAGCTTCAATGTCAACGGATAGAATTAGTGCTGGAAGGCCTGGACACTTATGCGACTGTAAAAGTGAACGGACATTGTGTTTTGTCGACTCATAATATGTTTCGGCAATGGAGACAGGATGTGAGGGCTTTTGTTCAACTAGGGGAAAATCAGCTGGAAATTACTTTTCGTTCTCCGATTGCTGAAGATATCCCCAAGCTGGAACGGTTAGGTTATGCGCTCCCTGCACCGAATGATCAATCCGAAGCTGATGGCTTGGCAGACAAAAAAAGTAAGCGTTTTCGCGCGCAAGGCTCCCTATCATTATGGTTGGGATTGGGGACCGAGGCTGGTGACGAGCGGCATTTGGAGAGAGGTGCGGGTTGAGGCTTGGTCCGGTATGATCGTGAGAGACTTATTTATTCGACAGGATGAGGTGAGTGCAGAAGAGGCCAGGCTCACGGCGGTAATAGAAGTGGACAATGCGGGAGAGGCAACGGAGGCCGAGCTGCGTATCCTCGCTGACAGCAAGGTGTGGTCGAAGCCTGTTCACCTGCTAAAGGGAAAGCGAACAGTTGAGCTGGAGCTAGCTATAGGTAACCCGAAGCTTTGGTGGTGCCGAGGGCTGGGAGAGCCCCATCTATATACGTTTGCAGTCGAATTGGTTGAGCTAGAGCAAGGAGCCGTAATGGCGAAAAAAAAGGTGAAAACAGGTCTGCGTTCGATCCGGCTTGTACGCGAACCGGATGCAGAGGGAGAGAGCTTTTATTTTGAGCTGAATGGAGTCCCGGTGTTTGCAAAGGGAGCCAACCATATTCCGAATGACAGCTTTGCCACTGAGGTGACGAAGAAACGATATCGGCATGAAATTGCCAGTGCGGCTGCCTCCCATATGAATATGTTGCGGGTTTGGGTGGTATTTATGAGGAAGACGTATTTTATGAGCTTTGTGATGAATACGGCTTATTGATATGGCAAGATTTTATGTTTGCATGCAGCATGTATCCGGGAGATAAGGCCTTTTTGGATAATGTGGCACAGGAAGCTGAGGACAACATCAAGCGACTGCGTAATCATCCCTGTATTGCGTTATGGTGCGGCAATAATGAGATTGATTCGGCATGGGCGCATTATGAGGAGAACGGAGGCTGGGGCTGGAAAAAGGATTACACGCCTGAGCAACGGGATCGCCTGTGGAGTGATTATGAAACACTCTTTCACCGGATTTTATCGGAGGCGGTACACACCTGGACTCCGCAGACAGCTTATTGGCCCTCCTCTCCGCTCATTGGCCTGACCGGAGATCGAAACCAGCATGCGCATCCGTCCTCGAAGGCCGGGGATGTTCACTACTGGGGGGTATGGCACGCATCTGAGCCATTTGAGCATTACCATGTACATGTGGGACGTTTTATGAGTGAATATGGTTTTCAGTCCTTTCCTGAATATAAGTCAGTGCGTGCTTATGCGGAGGAGAAGGACTTGGCGCTGGAATCTGCGGTAATGCTGGCGCATCAAAAGAACGGGGCAGGCAATCGCCTGATTAAAGAATATATGGAACGGTATATGCGGGAACCAAAGGATTTTACATGTTTTCTTCTCATGAGCCAGGTTTTACAGGCCGAATCGATGAAAATGGCCATAGAGTCGCATCGCCGTCACAAGCCCTATTGCATGGGAACATTATATTGGCAAATGAATGACTGCTGGCCGGTTGCATCCTGGTCGAGTATGGACTATTTCGGTCGTTGGAAGGCGCTCCAATATACGGCGAAGCGCAGCTTTGCCGATGTGCTGTTAAGCGTGGCGGATACAGAGCAGGGCAATAAGGAGCTGCACATCGTCAACGATACGCTGAAGCCGATTGCTGGTACGCTGCGGCTGACGCTTTTGCATATTCGCAGCAGTAAGGTGATCCGTGAAGAGGACATTCAGGTAGAGCAGCCAGCCAATGGTGCAGGGATCGTACATATACTGCCAACCGCCCAATGGCTGAACGGCCTAAACCGTGCAGAGCATATGCTGGTCGCATGTCTGACACAACATGGTGAACAGGTGACCTCCTGTGAAGTTTATTTTGCAGATACCAAAGCGATGGATTTACCGCAGACAAATATTAAAATAACCGAGGTACACGGCAGCAGGGGCAGCAGCTTTATGCTTTGTTCGGATGTGCTTGCCAGACATGTGTGGCTGTCGGCTGAACGGGAGGGCATTTTCAGCGATAACCATCTGGATCTGGCCCCCGGTGTTCCGAAGATCGTGGAGTTCATGGGCTTGAGCAGCGGCGCCTCAGCATTTGAGGCAGCTTCACCAGGCACTTTGACGGTGCAATCGTTGATAGACTGGATACAAGGTTAGGGAACCGTAAAGGCTTATCCGTCTTTAAGTGAGAATGGATAGGTCTTTTTGGTATTACTTTTTATTTTTACATGATATGTATAGCGCTTTCATTATGTTAATATATATAACAATGAAAAGCTTGAAAATGAATTATTAACGGATAATTTGTAAGAATTCTATCTATTAAGCATCTAAATTTGGGTAGAATAGGTTCAAAGTATAATCGAGAGTGCGCTAAAACTGACATCATAAGTATGCTTATGTTGAATGAAGCTCTATAGAGAGGGTCGGAAGGCATTAGACGGCAAGGGGGGACATGATGCGAAAGAGCTGGTATAGGAGATTGCTTTTTTCCTATTTCCCGATTTTTATGTTGACAGTGTCGATTCTTATTTTCTTATCCTTCCTGATTGTGAACGAGATATCGCGCAATGAAACCGGCAAAGCAAATCGGATCACGACTGGATTTGTGATGGACAGTGTGGAAAATTCACTGACGAAGGTAGAGATGGATGTTTTAAATGAGGCCGAGACGAACAAGAGCTACAGCACCTTCCTGAATGGACAGGCTCAAAGCGGCAGCATGATGCTATATGATCTGGTAGGCAGCCTGCGTACGCTGAAGGATAATCACGAGCTGGTGCACTCTATATTATATTTACCGAACGAAGGATCATAAGGTATTGACCACGAGTGGCCTTCAGGATGCTTCGACGTTTGTCGATTATCCGTACATTGAGCAGGCGCTCCGGTCGGAGGATCGGCAGTGGTCGCCAGTGCGGGAATGGAAGGAACCGGGCAAGCATACATCAGAACGTGTGATTTCGACGTATAAGCGGCTCCCCTTGCCGTTTGGGGGACAAGGACTGCTGGTGATCAATATCGGTGTGTATCCCTTGGAGCAAGTGATCGGTCAAATGACGAATCCGGCTGTTTCCTATCTGGTGATTAACGATGGCAGCGGACATGTGATTTATCCGGCTGTATCCGGAACCGAGGATGCTGTAAAAGCAGAGGGCGGGCAGCAGCTGACTCATCTGCTCTCCCCCCGGCTAGGATGGAGCTTTGATAGCGGCATTCGTGCCGGGCAATTGTTCGAATGGGTATCTGTGATCTCTTATGTCTGGATTGCGATTGGATTGGCTGTAGTGATATTGGCGGTGGTCTACATTATTTATGTGACCCGCAGAAATTACAGACCAATTCAGCTGATGATGCAGCGTATCCAGCAGCTGCCCGACCGTCCGGGTGAGGAAAACAATAAGGATGAGCTGTGGATGATTGATCATGCGCTGCAAAGCCTGATTCGGCAAACGGTGGATTATGAACAGCAGGAGCATGCGAATATACTCATTCGGCGGCGGCAGCTGTTCCTTGATCTTATGGAAGGTACAGCCACGGAAACGGTAGAATTTCGGCTGAATAATCTTTCTCCTTTTGCAGATGGCGAGAAGGGGGAGGCTATTCCGGTCTATGCTGTTATGGTGGTAGAACTGCACGATCTGGACCTGCCGCAGGCACCGGACGGGGAATCAGCAGGCACCGGACGGGGAATCAGCGGGCAGCGGACGTTCAGAGGATCACCGGGATGCGGATCAACGTTTGAGCCTGTCGCTGCTTGGTGTAATACAGGAGCTTGCAGCCACCTATGGATGGCAGGGCTGGGCAGAATGGATGAGCCGTGAAAGAATCTCCATTTTGCTGCGGAAAGAGGAAGGCGATGGGGAAGGTCTGCTGGGAGTGAAGCTGCAAGAGATGGCGCAAACGGGCTGTGAGTGGCTGCATGGGCATCTGGGGGTACAGCTTACAATTGGAATTGGCGGCCAAACTCACGAGCTGAAACATATTCAGGATTCCTATCGGGCCGCTGTTTCTGCTCTGCGATATCGGTTAACGCTCGGGGTACGCGATATTGTGACCAGTGATCAGGTTCCGCAGGCGAATGAAATTCCGTTATATTCGTATCTGCCGTTGATTTCGGAGACGATTCGTTCGTTTCGGCTGGCAAACCATGATTGGCGTATACAGCTGGAAGGACTATTCGGGGCGATGGAAACGGACAGGCTGAAGGATGGGGATATTTTAACGATAGTGCGGTGGCTACAGGGCTGCTGGAACGGGAAATGCGCGAAATGAAGGATGTATCGGGCGCGCTGGATCGTTATTTTAACGGGTCAGAGGGACAGCGCTGGAAAGCTGAGGTTGAGTCGGCTTCCTCATTGCGACGTTAAGTCTGTTTTACGGTGTGGGACGCTGGAATGGATTTCAGGATACGCTGATGTATATCCAAAACCCTGATTTATTTCCGTTACAGCTCAAGTTGTATCAAATGATTCAAAATAACATGGTATCCGAGTTGACCAGGCTGGAAGGGGCCAGCGGCGCGAGGATTACGCCTGAAGGGTTGAAGGCGGCGAGTGTCATTTTCGCTACGGTACCGATTTTGTTGGTTTATCCGTGGCTGCAAAGGGATTTTGTTAGCGGCGTGATGGTCGGAGCGGTGAAAGGATGATGACAATGAAGGCGAAAGGGGAATACTCCTTTTCCACCTGTTGGAATATAAAAAAGCATACCGTCGGCCGAGAGCTTATTGAGGAAATCCGCGAGCTGGGCTTTAGCCGGGTGGAGCTGAATTATAACATTACCCGGGAAATGCTGACGACGATTGAGCCTATGATTGAACGGGGAGAAATCGGCATATCGAGTGTGCATAATACGTTTCCTCATACACCAGACCCGGATTACGGCACGGATTCCGTTCTGCTCGGGTTTGATGACGAGACGAAGCGAAAACGCGCGATAGAGCTGCTGGTGCAATCTACGGAATATGCGCATCGTTACGGGGCGAAGGCAGTGGTTGTGCACCCCGGAGAGGTTCCGTTCCCTTACGATATCAGCGGTGAGCTGGAAGTGATTTATCATGAGCAGGGCAGAGATTCGGCAGCTTATCAGACGCTGTGGGCACAAATGCTGGAACGTCGGAACTCACTGAGCGGGCATTATGCACAGCGTATTCGCGACAGCTTGGAAGAGGTGTGTGACCGTATTGTCTCCAAGGGGGATGATGTAGCCATTGGTATTGAATCGCGTTCACGCTGCTATCAAATGCCTACCTTACAGGAGGCGAAAACGATCATAGATGGCCTAAAGGGTGCGCCTGTCTATCTATGGTATGACATTGGACACGGTATGATCATGGATCGAATGGGATTGTACGATAACGCCAAGGAAGCCAATGAAATGATCGACTATATTCTGGGTGTCCACATTCATGAAACGATCGGATTATCCGATCACTGGTGTCCTTATATTCATAGCGGTGATCTGGAGTTCTTTGATCGTTTTGTGAATATCATCCGGCAGATCCCTATTAAGGTCTATGAGCTGAAAGCAGCTTGCCAGCCTGAAGATATTGAACGCAGTCATGAACTGTTGACAAACAAGATAGCGAAGCTTGAGCCGCAGGGCTGATGAACGATTATGCATATTACAGGGGCTGAGAGGAATGTACAGTAAAATTGTAGCGATCAACGATGCCTGGGTGAAACCAGGC
>NZ_ASSB01000359.1:0-69813 GCF_000520755.1 Paenibacillus sp. 1-18 | reverse complement strand
GAGGCTGCATCAGCCGAAGACACTGCCGCTTGCGCTGCCCCGACTGGAACAGCAGGGGTCAGCAGCAGTAAAGCAGCTGCAAGCTGGGCGGTTAATTGTTTATTTCTCATGGTGCGACTCTCCCCAATCAATAAAATGTAAAAGTTACAATGTCATATAAGTGATGATTGTTTCTAGAGCACACCCATTTTAAGGGTGTAATCGCCCTAAATAGTCGCCTAAATTGACAGGGGAGTTGCTCGTTCCCTCGATAATCCATTCGCCTGCTTGATATTGATCCGCATTGCCAATGATCGTACCGCTGTTCCTTCCAAGAGCTTGTCCTTGACTAATTGTTGCAATGTCCATGAGCATATTATCGTAATACAGTTTAAGCGTAACGGGCTCCGGATTATGTTGTAACTGCAGGAAGGTATAATACCAGTCCGCTGATTCGTACGAACTGAGGTCATTCGCAATCACAAATGTTTGTCCAGGCATGATCACATCTCCGTCATTGGCATTGATGATAATCTGCTCTGGTTGATCGGATCGCTCAATCCGAATTCTACTTTTTTCCATAGGCCTGTTGGTAGGATTGTACAATTCAATCGCCTGATCCAGGTAATCCGGTTCCCCCTGCCATACGACTTCGGATATAAACAAATCTTTTTTCTCCACGATCACTGGAAGCAGGAAGGACACTGTTCCCCCACGGCCGTCATTTGCCGTGAGCGTAAGCAACGCCGTACCGTTATTTAAGGGTTGAACGAAGAGAGCACTCCCTTGTACCTGCACTACTGCAACTGATGGATCAGAAGATACTACGCTATAGGTCAGCGGGTCTCCATCGGCATCCGAGAATATAGTATCCATCTGTAATGTCTGCTGACCATCCCCCGGGTCCATAAATTGAGGTGCAGGTGCATTGGCTACCACTGGAGTATGATTATCAGGTAGAGGGCCTACGACTTGTAACATATATGAAGTGGAGGATACGCCTCCATGACCATCGTTTGCCGTAATTTCAATTGTCGTCGCCCCCGTACTATGCAGCGCTACAAATGATCCTTCTCCATTCTCCACCACACTGCCTACCTGGGGATTGGAGGAAGTGATGGTATACGTCAATGTATCGCCATCCTCATCCATGAATAACGTGCCTGGATAGAGCATCAGCTTGTCTTGCAGTACATTGGCAATTATGAAAGGTATATGAGGCAAAGCGACAGGCATGTGATTCACAGGCTGCGGATCAGGCAAAGGCGGATTCACGATAACAACAAACTGAAGTGATGTCGTGCCGCCTTTACCGTCATGCGCTGTTATCGTCATCAGGCTCATGCCGGTTTGAAGTGGTGTAAGCATAAGCTGATCGCCTGTAACTTTTCCTGTAGCCACTTCTGGCGAAGCTGATTCCACCGTGTAGGTCAACGCATCGCCATCCTCATCGTTAAACAAATCAGACAGACTGAGCTGCTGGCCGCCTTCATTTAAAAGCAAAGAAACATCATTTAGGCTTCTGCTTGCGACAGGACTGTGATTAACGTCCACCTCGTAAGTAGAGCTGGTTACTGTATATGTGAAAAATACGCTCGCTTTGCCGCCTTTCCCATCCTCTGCCGTAACAAACACCTGCGTGCTTCCCGCCGATTTAGGCTTTAACGCAAGCTGTTTACTAGCTACTTCTGCTTCTGCTACGTATACATCCGAAGTGACCGCATGATACGCCAGCTCGTCCTGATCCGCATCAAAAAACACATTTTTCAAATCCACCAGTGTATCCCCGGAGTCCAAAATAGCAGACTGATCGGCAGGAACTATGGCTGAGACAGGTGCATGATTAGGTGTCGGCGTTGGATTTGTTGTAGAACCGCCACCGCCGCCGGATGAACTCTTTTTCGTGCTTGTTGAAGATGAATCCGGGGAAGTATCCAATGTGGTATCACGTATAATTTGTGTCTCTGTTCCCCGATCCGCAAGGCGGGTCTGTACTGTCTGAATACCATTGGCGAGACGCACCTGTGTATCGGCAAAATTCAATTTAAGCTGCTGCCATACTCCACTCCCCTGAATCTGTACTGGCTCATGCGTATCTACAATCATTTCGTTTACGTCTGCATGAATCTCTACATTTTTGGCACCCTGCATCAACGTTACCTGAGGTAACATATCGCCTTGAATATGCACATAATCCGCTGCAATAGCTAACTTGCCTTTAAAATCTGTTCCTTTGCCATACAAGGTCACCGGATGTTCAGCTGTGCCGCTTTGCACAATTTGGAGCGCCGACAGATCAGCTACATTCCGGTTTGCCGCCTGATAGGTCAGGGTAGCCCCTTGAAGCGCCGCTGTATTATCCGCTCCGAACAGTTGCTTCAATTGCTTGCCGATCAAATATGGCTTTCCATCCATGTAGGCAATATCTCCGTCAATCCGAGAAAGGATTCCTGTCCGCTCACCGGATTGGAACACATTTACCAGAAAGGCCGCGATATCTTGGCGCTTTACCTGTACTTTAGAATCAAACCGATGATTGGATGTATCCATCAACCCCAGCTTGAGAGCTGCTTCTACATTGCTTTTGGCCCATGCGCTCACCTGTTCTCCATCGGAAATGTCCTGAACATCACCGCCTTGAACCTGAGTTCCTCCAACGGCTCTTACCAGAATCGCTGCCAATTCCTCGCGGCTCACCGGAGCATCCGGACGGAAGGAGCCAGATTCATCCCCGTTCATTAAACCTGCTGCACGTACCGCTTCGATATAAGAAGCCGCCCAGCTACCCTGCGTATCCTTAAACGTTACTGTTTTCTCTGTTATGTCGAGCTTAAGCGCATTAGCCAGCAAAGCTGCCATTTCCTTGCGCGTCAATGGTTGATCCGGGCGGAAAGAACCGTCTGGATAGCCGGTAATCAGTCCTTGCTTCACAGCCTCCTGTACCGCCTGGAGCGCCTGGGATGACATACTGGATTGATCTGTAAAAGCTACTGTATTAGCTTTGGTTACTACCGTTGATGTTTCCCCTGCTACGTCCGCATGAGCAAGCTGTGGTCCCCATGCCATGCCCGCCAGCAATGTCACCATCAGCACTTTGTGCCATTCTTTATTTGTTTGTTGATTCATCAGACTCTCCCCCGTAAACGGTTCATTCTTTTTATTAGTGAAAAGATCTTATCACCCGCCTCTGAACCAATTCTGAACAATGTTAAAATTTTATTTTTTTGTAGTATGGACGTTGCAGCAAATGAAAAAAGAGCGCTCAGCCCATTGGACCAAACGCTCTAAAATCTTCTATAAACGTTATTGTGAAGCCATATCATGAAGCCGCAGGATTCCATTGAAAGGTAGCCGCAGACTTGGATGGAAGTACAGCTGTGAAAACGTTGCTTCCCTGCCGAACCTTAAAGGTCTTTTTGTTCGCTCCTGTATTGGCAGCAATCAGAACAAGCGTACCATCGGGATTACGGTAAGCGACCGTTTCGATACTTCCGCTATAATGTGTAGAATCAATGCGTATCGCACCCGGACGGACGAATTTACTGGCATGACCTATCGCATAGTATTCCACATTTTTCGTAACGGCTCCGCTTAACGGGTCGATGGTCACTACACCTCGACAGTTGGTGCAGCCACCATTGGTTGGGCCACCGGACGGGTCAAGTGCAATATTCCAGAAAAGCACGTTTTGTGCCCAGTTTCGAGGTGCACCAATGATAAGCTTGGACATATCCCAGCTCAAATTATCCCCAAACCCTGAACTCCACGCTCCTCCGCTGCATTCTGTCATGAAAACAGGCTTATCTGGAAAAGCCTGATGCACATCTGTCATCGCTGTGGGCTCCCCTTTGTAGCAATGAAAAGCCGTACCGCGCGTATAACTTCGGGCCTGCTCATCGCCAAGTACAGTCTTGGCATAACTGCTCCCTGTATCCCAATTATGGTCAAAGGCAATAATTTGGGTGGACAAATGATTTTGACTTAAGGCAGGGCCCAGGTATTGCTTGATAAATTTCGCCTGCTCTGCTGCTCCCATACTCATGCTGGGATACTTGGACGTAGTAAATTCCGGTTCATTTTGAATGGAGATCGCCTGAATTGGAATCCCCTCGTTTGCATAAGCCTTTATATAACGTACAAAATAGTCAGCATACGCCGAGTAGACACGTGGATCGGTATAATCCAAATACCAGCCATTATATATCTGCTCCCCGTATTTCATCCAGGGCGGGGCAGTCCATGGCGTCCCCATAATCCTCAGATTCTGGTTTCTTCTCAGGATTTGCTGCAGCACATCAACCACATCCCGATCCTTGGCAATGGAGAAGTGCTTCAACTCATAGTCCTTGCCTGTTGTCACATCATCATAGGTATAGCTGCCAGGCTGCCCCTGTTCATTCACCGAATAATCAGATGCCCCAATGGTATGGCGAATATAGCTCAGTTGAATGCCACTGGCGGTAAACAAATCATTTAACAACTGATCACGCTGATTTGCAGACATGCCATGGTTCATCAGGTAAGCAGACGATCCGGACACCGCTGCGCCAAACCCTTCCATCTGTTGGTAACGAATATCCGGCTTCACCTCCACCGTCAGTGTATCCGAATTCGATGCTTTTTCTTTACTTTCCTTACCATTGTCATTTTCCCAATGGATGGGGGCTTGTTGCGTTAGGCGATTCGCCGGGTCCGGTGTTGTTAGCCACATGCTGACATCATGCTCAGCTTCCTGCTTCGGAACATTCTGTATAGCCACACTGACCAGAACAGCAAAGACCAAAATTGCAGCTGCAGCTACGAGCAGCCAGAGGTTAGAGCGTCGTTGCTTTTGGAGTTTCTTCATCTAGTGCCCTCCTTTCTCGATACTCAGCTCGTTCTCATCCTTTCTTCAATTTCAGCTTTCACTCGGCTTTCCCTTTGCATACCTATTGGATATTGCATACCTATGGCAAAAAAGAGAGCCGGTGCTTGTGCCCGCGCTCTCTTGAATATAACCACTTTAAGACAAATGTAACGGGATTACTTCGCTGCCTTTCCTTTGGAAATTGCCGGAATCGTCACACTTCCTGTCAATCGTATATCCTGAGAGGAACTGCCCACATAAATCGGCACTTCACCGGATGGCATAACCCACGCTTTGGACTTTTCATCCCAGTAAGAGAAAGCCTTCGGGTCCAGCTCAATGCGAACCTTCTTCTCCTGATCCGGTTTCAGTTCAACCTTAGACCAACCTGCCAGTTGACGGGATGGTGTCTCTACGTTTGTCGGAAGCTTGCCGCTGTACACCTGTACAACTTCTGCTCCGGCAACTTTCCCGGTGTTTTTCAATTTTAGCGAAACCTCGAAGGTGCTCGTACGACTGGATTTATTTCCGCTCGCGTGCTGTTTTACCTTCAGATCGCTATATCCGAATGTCGTGTAGGATAAACCGTGTCCAAAGGAGAACGCCGGTTGGATACCCGATTTCTCATACCCACGGTAGCCTACAAAAATACCGTCTGAATAGTCACCTATTCCGTTCACACCCGGAAACTTCTCCGGTGAGGATACCGGTGTAGACTGCTCGTTAACCGGGAAGGTTACCGGCAGCTTGCCGGAAGGATTTACATCCCCAAACAGGACACGTGCTATGGCATTTCCTTGCTCTTGTCCTGCAAACCATGCTTGTACAATGGCAGGGACTTTGTCCTGCCAGGTATCCATTTGGACGGCTCTGCCACTCATTTGTACGACAATGGTTTTCGGGTTTGCGGCAGCAACCGCACGGATCAGACGATCCTGATTATTCGGCAGCTCCATATCGGAACGCTCCACATAGCCCTCGCTCTCATACGTACGTGTGACAACGATCGCGACATCCGACTTTTTCGCCAGCTTGACAGCATTGTCAATCAGCTTGTCCGAAGTATCTGCCGGAGGCTCCCAGCCCAGACGAACCATACCGCCTGAATCACGGCCGTTTGTCGGATAATCGGCACGATATTCAATACGTATTTTGTGCTTTTCACCCGCTTTTAGCGAGATATTTTTCTTCGTCGTTTCCAGCTTGGTACCTTGATTATCCACGAATAGCTTGTCGTCGAGATACAGCTTGCTTGCCCCCAGACTGGTTAAGGACAACGCATAGTCACCGTCCTTGGGAGCTGCAATTGCACCTGTCCAGCGCGCAGATATCAAGCCGTTCAGTGTCGTTGGCGTATTCGGAATTTTAGGAGACTTCGCATTAAAGCCCTGATAATTATAAAATCCAAGATTCATGTCGACCTGGCCATCATTACGTACAAGAATCGGATTGCCTTCCATCTTGTTATTCTTCCAGTATTCGCCTCGCAGCCCCTGTTCACCATCTCCATAAGTAGCATATCCAACACTGGTATCCTCTTTCTCATCGGATGTAGTTAACAATGAAGACGGAACAGCCGATGGTCCTGGCATAATGTCTCCCGCAGAAATCGGGTCTGTGCCCGGCGCGTATTGGACGGTAGCTCCTTTGCCGACACGTTACGGATGCCCTCCAACGGACTCACGGTATATGTCGGACTCACCAACGAGCTGCCTCCGCCTGCTACAGTGCCGTTATCCGCATCAGGACCAATCACAGCAATGGACTTGAGTTTATCTTTAGACAACGGTAATGCATTGTTTTTATTCTGAAGCAAGACCATACTTTCCTCTGCCAATTGGCGGGCTGTCTTGCCGTGTTCACGAGCATCAATCTGCTTATTTTGAACCGGGTGATCAAACAACCCTTTGCTGAACATTTGTACCAGAATGCGCTCAGCCTTATCATCAATCGTTTTTTCACTTACCTTGCCATTTTTGACAGCAGCCAGCAGCTGATCTCCCCATTTACCAAAAGGTGTCCCCGGTGTTTCCAGATCCAAGCCGCTATTTGCCGATTCGACTGTACTCAGGTTCGCACCGTAATCACTCATCACGAAGCCTTTGAATTGCATCTCCTTCTTCAAGAGGTCCGTCAAAAGCGTTTTGTTCTCACAAGCAGACTCGCCGTTAATCTTGTTAAAGGAGCACATAGCCCCTCCCAAATCAGCTTTGGCGATGGCCTCCTGAAACGGGCGTATGTAAATTTCATGCAAAGCACGGTCACTGACTTTTACGTTCGTCGTGAAGCGCTCCGTTTCCTGATTATTCATAAGGTAATGCTTCGCAGTCGCCAAAAAACAGGGTGGCTTTGTATGCCTTTGACATAAGCGGTCGCCATTTGCGATTGCAGCAACGGGTCCTCACCCATAGATTCAAAGTTTCGCGATCCCCATGGAATACGGGCAATATCCATCCCCGGTCCAAGGGCAACATTGTGAGTTGTATGATAAGCCTCGTCTCCGATCAGATCACCGTACTGTTTGGCAGCTTGGGTATCCCACGTTGCAGCCAACGCAATGGGAGCAGGCAGCGCGGTCGATTGCTTGTCCTGTACATCCGGATTGGCGATACGCACACCCGCAGGGCCGTCTGCCATCGTTAACGCCGGGATACCCAGACGCTCAATCGGATCATTGTAAAATCCATAATAATTGTTGACCTTGCCAGTCACCAAATCTATTTTCTCTTCCAGTGTCATTTCCTATAACAGTAGCGCCGTCCGTTTCTCTGCCGAGAGGGATGTGTTCATCCAGGGCCGATCTGTCCGGCTGCCTGCCGCTCCTGCAATATTCATTGGTCCGATCACAACAGCCGCAATAACTGTCATCATCACCATACGGAACAGCCATGTTGATTTCACTTTCGCGTTTGTAAGTCCTCCTTGATGTTTGGTCATGAAGTGAATGCGCCTATTCACTTTCACAGGCTTGCAAAGGCTCTCGATCCTGCGAGCTCCGACAAGAATCAAGAGCCACGGGATTAGCAAGCAAGTCAGCAAAAGCCGAAATGGCTCAAGTGACACGTACACCACCCTACCATACATTTTAGAAAATTTCATTGAAAGTTTCTGGAAATGAAGCACTAGGACCCTCATTCGTTTTCACAAAAAGAGAACGCTAACAATTCGTTTAGCTAATGATAAAATTACATTTTTGTAACTTTTAAATGACGTTTTTTTAACTATTTTCAATCATAAAAAATGATTCATATGTCCCACAGGATGAGATCTTTCCATGCCGGTTCATCGCGTTCGACCAAAGTCGCTATTTCAAAATTGGATATATGATGTATGAGAATACAACGATAAAAACAGAAAAATCCCAGAGAACCGGAAATGTCCCTGGAATTGACGTGATTATTCAAACGGATACCGAAGTCCCCACTGTGCGCGAATCTGATCCATTAGCTTCATAATCCCTAGTGATTCATCCAAAGAAATAATAGAGCTTTCGAGCAAGCCTTCGTTCAGGCAGCGCCCCACTTCTTCTGCTTCAAAGGCGTATCCTGTAAAAACACGGTCATCCTGGAAGTGGTGCGCTTCTTCACCATCCACAACTAAAGTGGCCGATGTGCTGTTCAGGAAGGACGGAATGTGAATATAGCCCTTGGTTCCATGAATATAGGCTTCATTCGTCAGTCCGAGACGAACCGCTCCGTTAAGCATAGCCGTGCGTCCGTTGCCGTAATCCAGCAGGATAGAAAATGTCTCATCAACGCCCGTCTCCCCAATATGGGCGGTACTCCATACATGCTCAGGTTCAGGGCCGAAGATCATCGAAGCAAAAGAAACCGGATAATTCCCGTGTCCAACAAAGCTCCTCCGCCCAGCTCAGGGTTTAAAAGCCGTCCTCCGGGTTCCATTCTACACGAAAACCAAATTCCGCCTTAACCAGCTTTATCTCGCCAATGCGTCCCTTATGTATCCACTCTCGCACTTGGCGAATCGGAGGCAAAAAGCGTGTCCACATGGCTTCCATCAAAAATAGCTTACGCTCACGCGCAAAGCTGATCAGTTCCTCCAGCTCTTTGCTATTCACAGTGAAGGGCTTCTCACACAAGACGGCTTTGCCCGCCCGGAGGGCTGTCAGAACATTTTCTGTATGAAAAGGATGAGGAGTACCTACGTAAATAGCATCGACCTCGGAATCCTGCACTAATTCCTTGTAGCTTCCGTAAGCCCGTGCCAATTGATGCTTGGCTGCAAATTCGGTAGCGCTTTCAATAGTGCGCGATCCAACGGCATACCCTTCTCCATTCGTAACATGCGCCAAATCCGCAACAAACTGATCAGAGATCCATCCCGTGCCGACAATTCCCCATTTAATCTTTTGGCTCATACTTGTTTCCCTCCCAGCAGTATGGTTAACGTTGACTAACACAATCTTCTTCATTCTAGCAAACGGCTACCCTAAACAAAAGTAATTCCTGCTGAACAGAGGTTTTTGCTGTCGCTCGGCAACGGAACGACACGGCGAACTACTAATTAAGGTTTTGAGCCAGGATGTCATCCAGAAGCATCCCGGCTTAAACCAATTAATGAATGACGTATTTATAAAACTTTTTATCCACTTTCATAACGGGAAAGCCAACCGGCAATTCATCAAGAGCTATACTAACAAAGCCATTCTTCTCATAAAAGCGATGAGCTGCTACGAATTGTGGCGTTGTTCCAAGGTAGATTTCTTCAATAGCCCTTTCCCTGGCCCAATCTATGGCATGATGCAATAATTGATGCGACACATTAAACGCTTGACCTCTATAGCTCTGTTTGACAAACATCTTTCTGAGTGCTGTCTTATGGTCCCCAATATCTAACAAAGCTACAGTCCCCACTACGGTTCCTTCACTTAGAGCTACCCAGAAGTTGCCGTTACCTCTCTGATAAAAGCTTTCAATTTCAAGCAGATCTGGCTGATCTTCCTTGGTTATGGCGATATCATATTCATTTTGTTGAATATGCAAGATTAAATCGACAACCTGTGATTGATACTCGCTTGAATACTCTTTTATAAAGATGCTATTGACCATCACTGCATTCTCCTAGTTCATTGTTGTGCCTTAATATTACATAACTCAACTTCCGCAGCTAGACTTGTGAACACCCACTTGATGTAGCTGGGAAAACTCAGTCCCCATCATACAGTTGATCCAGAATATCAGGGATTACCCAGGTGCGAAAGCTGAGTTAGTACGTCCTACACTTTAAGCTGCGTAAGAATTTGCGGGTCCTTGATCTTCTGATCCTCAGCCAGCAGCACAATTTTGGATAAAATTTCGGCTGTTCTTGGGTCCTCATCCAGAAACGGCAGGAAGATGCGCCCACGATGCTGTGCATGCACCGGAATGATATGCAGCGCTCCCTTCGCTTGCTTGTAGACACCACCGCTTCCCAAATGCACCGCATATTCCCCAAGCGTGCCATCTATACGTGCATAATTTCCATCCAACCGTACATTGCTGATTTTCAGCAAACGCAATGATTCCTGTACAATAACGCTGCGCATTTCAATGGTCGTAAGACTGGCTTCCGGATCAACGCCGCCCACATGAGCAACACTAACAACCAGATCCACGTCCCGCATGACTTCGGAGAACAGACAGGAGAAACTTCATCTAACGGAACACTTTTATACGTTGTCCGATCAAAGAACTGCACCGTTTCCAGCGTAGGCGCTTCGGTGTCCGCTGGTGAGAACCAATCCGCCATGGCGTACAGGTTAGCGATCAGATTTTCGGCATAATACACCTTTTGGAGTCCGTCCTCATAGCTGACCGTCCACTGGCGACCCTTCAGCAGGGATACCGTTTTATTCGGCTGTACCTGATGTCCCGCATATCGGCGGGAAACCGTTGCGCTTGCACGTTCGTCCTCATTCGGCAAGTACAGCTCACGGAACACCTGCTTAAACGGCTGACGAATCTGACGGTCAAATAAGTCCTTCTGGAAGTCGCCCCAACGGCCGCTTTCGTACAAATGAAGCGGATGGGCGATAATCAGCTTCTCCTCTTCTCCCACAGTATGCTGTTCAGCAGAAGGAGCAGTCAACGCCAACGTATCCTCGTTGAAATATCCAAGATGATCCCCGGCCTTGAATACCAACGTACGTACCAATGGAGCAAGCACGGGATTACCCAATAATCCCTTCAACTCCTTCACCAAGAAAGCCGTACCGGATTCCATAGAGCGTTCCAGCTCTTTGCGGGCTCTTCGGTACTGATCTACCAAATCCCCTTTAAGTTCCTTTAAGGCAGCAACATACTTAGCCTTCTTAAAACGAGCCGGAATAGACTTCAGCGTCTTCCCTTTGCGGACAACCTCAATGTCTGCTGCCCCTTCTTCATCAATGACAAGTTGTATCGTTGTCCCCTCTTCCAAGGCATGTGGCTCAAAATAAGACCGGAGATCCTCCAGCTTACGTGCTTCCATATCCCATACGAGCCGGGTTACGTCATCATAACCTGCATTGCGGGCCAAATTTCCGAGTGCAATCCGCGAGACCAAAGCTTCACTAGCCTTACGCTGTGCTCCAAATTTTTTGCTGTGCTCCAGAAACCGCTGAATAAAGTCATAGCGTTCCCTCACATCCGGTTCAGGAGGCTCTGCAAGTGGGATCAGACTGTAGGTCAGCAAATGATCCTTATTCCGTTTGTCTTCCACGGATTGTTTTATTTCATCCAGCTTCAGCTTGCCCAGCGTCGCATCTGCAAACAACTGCGATCGGCGATGATTGGCTCCAGCCGAAATATACTTGGCACAATCGTACAGCAGGTCAAATCGCTCTTCGCCCAACGTCTCATAAGCTTCATGGAACCAGTGAATATCGAAAGCGCCGTCATTAAAATCCTGCGGAGCAATCGGCGAATAATGAGCTACAATCGTCTCCTTTTCAGCCGAAAAGCCTTCATTAATATGTGCATGGAAGTACCATGCCGCACTGCGAAGCCCTTCCCATCCTAGGTAATTCGCTACAATCTCAATCCACTGTGGAGCATACATCGCTGCCTCCAGCAGACGTTTATCCGTAATTTTAGCATTTTTCAGCTTTTCCTTGAGCAGCATGGCATCTTCGCCTTCACTCGGATAACACACCTTCAGCAAGTGGCTGAACGATTCCTTTTTGGTAATACGATCACCGTATCCGTACACATAACCTCGGACGAACGTCTCCTTGTCAAGGCCTTCCAGAATACGGATAAAATATTCCATGCCTTCAATCCGCTTCAGACCCATAACCTTTGGCGTAGCCTCGGTAGGCAAATCACCTCGAGCCAATTCAACCTCCAGCAGCCGATCAATAACCGTACGCCGTATTTCTATAAATTCTGGCGAGCCGGTAATCCAAGTATTACGTGCGTTTGTTAAGGAACCCATATGACCGCGGCTACTACTGCCAGCCAACAGTTCCCGATATACTTCCCCTACACCAATCAATCCGTCTCCATATGCCTTGAAATAATCCGCCAGATCCAGCGGCGAATAATAACGATGTTCTGATCCTGGCAGTTTTGAATAGTTCACAAAGGTATGGAAAAATCGCTTAAAGGACTTACCATCATGGATCCGTCCCTTCTCCAGTGCCACCCACGGGCTGGCTAATAGATGAAGCATTCCCATGTCCTCAGCAGGTCTGTCCTGGGGCATGGCCTGCATCAATGCATTTAAGGCAAGGTCAATTACGTCAAATGTTTCCTCACCGGATGTATCCGGGAAATAAGCATTGATCAGTGTGCTTACTTGACTGGAATAGGTCAGCTCCGCCATCCACTTCTGAACCTCGTTAATCCGGTCCAAAGGATACATTTGCTCGGCCAAGTCTTTACGCCACCCTTCCAGCAGCTTGTGCTTGCTTCGTTCTGAATAGTCCATATTGGAGAAATAACGGTAGTAGCGATCCAGCGTTTGATCCATTGGCTCCAATCGGTCATAAAACACAAGCTCCAGTAGTTCGCGCGCTCCAATGCCACTCTCCTGCAAATAACGGTTCCATTCCTCATAAAGAGGATATAAAGACAGCCTGGAATCTACTTCTTCATCGACCTGAACCAGCCGTAGAGGACGAAGGTTTGTCCCAATGAGCAGCGTCTCTTTGTAGCCCGAATAGTATTCCGCAGTATATTCTACATCACGATGACGGTGGACAAGCTCATCCAGTCCACTCAAGAATTGCTTGAGCTTCTCCAATGAACAAACAAAAATATCGGCCAATCGGAAATTGCCCAAATCAGCTTTCTCCTCCAGCCAAGCCTCCCCGGCATTCGGATCGTACAGACCAAAGCCGTTTGCTCCTGTATAAGCGTCCTCCTGCCCCAGCTTGGATAGCAACTGCTCCTCTTTAGCTGTCGGTTGCTGAATGATATCCGCCAAAGCCCGCAGGCTTTCATATTGTTCTGCATGCTCAGGGTCTGCATATATTTTCGTCAATATTTCCAATCCACCCAATCGTTGCAGCTCCGCCTTGGCTTTGAGCAGCCGTTCCAGCGAGCCAGCCAAAGGCTCCTGCGGCTGTGAGAGCAGCACACCGATGACACTTTGCCGTAGAGAGCCTGTCTTTAGCTTTAATAAAGCCTCCATCTGCTGCATTTCTGCTTCCGACAGCGTCAGCTTGCGTGCCTTGGCAACAGCGAACTCACGAATGCTCATGCTTTTGTCAGACAAGCAGGAAAAAATAAAATCACGTTGCACCTTGTCATCAGGTTTTTGCACAAAATGATTTAGCAGCTCGCCACGCAGGTTAGGGCTAATCTGATCCTTCAGGGCTATGATTTTCCCAATCCAGTCTGCATCCATATCATACCCGGCGAGATACAGCATTTTTTGAATTGGAGCATCCGAGCGATGATAAACGTTTACAAAATCCAGCACCTTGGAGGGCCCGGTGGACTCTCCCTTTTTCATATGTACAAACAGGGCATGCAGTCGCTCAAAATCCTTGTGCCGCTCCTCTTTGCTATCCAGCAAAGGAGTATGCGCTACTTTAACGATCCGATCCGCGACTGTCCCGCCTTCTACCCATTCATAAAAATAATGACTTGTATAGTTCTTCAGTATCCAATATTGAAGCTCCGGGTCCGTCTGGTCCAAATATTCTCTGGCAACTCCGAGACGTACATCCTTGTTCTCACTATTAGACAGCACATAAAGTGCTATGATTTTCTGATAAGGGGCTCCCTGCTCCATGAGTTGCCGCACTTGCCCATACAAGTCACGTTCCTCATGCACTGCCGTAGCCCACAGACTCATGTAGACTTCATTGGCATTTGGACTGGTCAACCACTCTTGGCGCCGCTCACTATGGGTCAATGCCTCATACGCCTGCTCAATCAGTTGGCGAACTACCCGCTGATTGGCAGATTCCAGCCCCATACCTGTCCATACCGCGAGCGCCCGCACCACCGAGCTGTAACGAATGAAGTCTTGGTCTATAATCAACTTCAACAGGTATATAAGAGCCTCCCGGGTTCCTTCATCCATTTGCTCTACAATGCTTTGTCGCAGTCCCTCTTGAAGCTTGGCCGCTGTCAGGAGCTCACCAATCATGTGATAATGCTCCTCCTGATGGCTCAAGAGCAGTCCTTTAATCATGCCGCGCGTAAGTAATGCCGCCTGATTATCGCCATAAATAATACCTTTTAACGCCTCAAGCACCTGTGAATTACCGCTATCCAGCTCATAGGCTATCCAATCACTAATCGCCTCCTGAATCCGGTAATCCCTGCCTTGTTCATAATCCTTTTTCGTTAAATAATCCATAATGGAGAAACCGATCCAGTCCATGCGGATCAACTGCACCATTCTTTTATAAATCCGCGAAGTATGAGCCGTAATATCCGAGGTGCGAAACGGTTTACGCTCATACCCTGTACTGTACGGATATTCCGTCACGTGCTCCGTTATATGTGCGAACACATCACCTGTCGTGTGTCCAACCAACCGACACAGTACCTCTGCCAGAGGCTTGAACAGCGATTCTCCGCTTGCTACAGCCTGTGCTTTCAATATTCGCTGACATTCGTTAAAAGGCACCTCGTCCTCGTGTATGTAAGGAAGCTGTCCCATTTCTATAACATACTGCGCCAACTCCTGTTGTTGTCCATCCAGTTGCGCCGCGCGCTCCTTCAGTATGGTGAAATATTCCTGCTCATTTTTCTCCTGATGCATATTTCATTTCCCCCTCTACCATAGGCCTCCGGCCAGCATTGTAAAACGTATAAATACAATCTCGTCTCCATCCTCCAGCAACAAAGGAGCATCAGGTTCAGTAGCTTCCTCGTCACGTACAAAAACTCTGTATAAACCATCTGCAAAAGCCTGCATCGCTGTGTCTACAGCATTCTGAATATCAGGTATTGCATCATTATAAATGGAACCGAATCCGACCTTGCCTGTCTCTCCTTGCATCTGAATTTCCTCCCCTGTGAGGAAAGGAATCAGCGCGACGCTATCCTGTTTTTCCCGCAGTCTTCGGACATTCAGGGCAACCGTTGCCGCAATCAGCTCTCGTAAGTTTTGCGGTACAGGACTCAGCTCCATTTCTTGCCGTGCGAGTGCTGGCTTGCGTTTTCCCAAACTTTTTACAGTTACAACCAGCTTCATAACGTTCCCCTTCCTTCTTACTTCCACTTTTGATCCGTTGTCAGCTGAATTTTTTGACCGCTACAAAAAAATGTTAACCAAACCTAAAACGAATGTTTGTTCGTATATTTATTTTAATATGCTCACAAGCATTACTCCATCGCCCTTAATGACCAAAATTTATAGCAGTGTCGTACCCTAAAACCTTAAAAACTAAGACTTTATACCCTGTTTTCGCCAAAAAATATCCATATAAAGGGTAGAAAAGAAAAAGACCTGCACAAGGAATTTCATCTGCTCGTCACAGACTTCATTACCTTTTACAGGTCATATTTATCATAAAACGATGTTTCAAAGCACTTATTTTTTAAAAAGCTGGAACAACGCTGTCCTTGTAATGATCCTCAAAAAATTTGCGAACCTCCGGTCCGGTCATACGTTTTGCCAGCTTTTGAATCGCGTCGGAATTCGCATTACTCTTGCGCGCTACCAGATTAATGGCAAAGTGGGCATCATCCTTTTCCGTAATCAGCGCGTCCTTCTTCGGCGTCAGACCCAGCGGCTTGGCATAGGCAGGATACATGGCAGCCATGTCCACATCATCCAGTGACCGCGCCAGCATCAACAGATCCACTTCTTTAAACACAAACTTTTTCTTGTTCTCAATAATATCAGCCTGTGTAGCATTATAGCCAACACCTTCTTTAAGCTTGATCAGGCCATTTTGCTCCATCATGACCAAAGAGCGTCCGGTATTAGCGGGATCATTGGCAATTGCAATGGTCGCACCTTCAGGCAGGTCTTTAATGTTCTTGTATTTTTTAGAGTAGGCACCGTAAATGGC
Organism: Paenibacillus sp. 1-18; assembly: GCF_000520755.1. Taxonomy (NCBI): domain Bacteria; kingdom Bacillati; phylum Bacillota; class Bacilli; order Caryophanales; family Paenibacillaceae; genus Paenibacillus; species Paenibacillus sp. 1-18. Next base: position 53,530 of record NZ_ASSB01000359.1, on the reverse strand, counting down.
GTTGTAAATCGGCTTTACCGCTACCAGATCGGCCTTGTTGCTTTCATTATATTGTTGCATATAAGGGGCGTGCTAGAAGAAGTTCGCATCCACTTCGTGACTTGCCAAAGCGTTGTTCGGCTGGATGTTGTCCGACAGCACGACGATTTCCAGATTGACTCCGTCCTGTTTAAGCAGCGGTTTTACGATATCCAGCACATCGGTCATCGGCGGGATCAGTGTCGCTACTTTCAAGGTCACTTCTTTTTGGGAAGTCGCTTCTTTAGATTGTGTCTCTTGCGCTGCCTGCTTTTGACCACCGCATCCAGCAACCAATAGCATAACAACAGCAAATAGTGTAAGTAATTTAAGATTTATTTTCATGTTGTTTTTGCGACTATTCGATGTGGAACCTCCAAGTAAATTGTGATTGGGAAGATAAAAAGTGAGTTACAGAGGGAGCCGCTTCGCGAATGATTTGATCTTAGGATCGCTGTTGAACCGGGATTCTCTCTGATTAATAAAGTGATTTATAGGTTAGAATCCCATTTCAAAGGCGAACGCTAACGCTTCTTCAGATTCAAATCCTTCGCTCCGCTTTTGAGGTACTGTAAAGTCATTTTTACTTTCCATAGTGGGTGGTGCAAGTGTAGTGAAATAATTTATTGCCTTCTGCGGGCAAATGTGTGCTAAAACCTTTCATCCTCAGCGTACTTCTCTGCTACCGCTTGTCGATTCGGCGGGATATGGTGCTTCCGGTGAACTGGATCGTTTGTACGAAAATGATCATGACAACGATGGTGAACGCCATCAAGCCTGTTTCGAACCGCTGGTAGCCGTAGCGGATGGCAAAATCGCCTACTCCGCCGCCGCCCACAATGCCCATCACTGTGGAGTAGGAGATGAAGCTGATGGTCGATGTGGTCAAACCCAGTACAAGCCCGGAACGGGCTTCCACGTACAGAAATTTGAAAATTAGCTGGAGAGTAGACGCTCCCATAGAAGTAGCGGCTTCAATCACGCCCTTGGGAACATCCAGCAATGATCGAATTGAACCGCATCAAATTGGCCGCTGGAGGTGGTATAATGCTTGCTTACCTGATGCAGCGTAATCATGAAACTGGCCTCCTGATGTTCCTTTTCTCAGGGAAAATATAATAAGTCCGTCAGCCCAGTCAGGTCTGTACGAGCCGTCAAATCCCATTGCATTAATATAACAAAGAGCAGAAACCGGGCAAAGCCTTTTGGCAGCAAATTAGCGCACATCCCACACTCCTACGTAAGGAAAGCGGATACCAAGCTCCCAAGCCAGCGTAAGCATCACCACAAAATAACAAATAAACACAATATCTACAGCCGAATAGCGGATCACATAATAATACGTGCGCCTGGTTTCATTAACAAAGCCCTTGGCCTCCATGGCGATAGCGATTCGCTGCGCTCGCCGGATGCTTTGAGCCAGCAGCGGGATCGCATATCTGCGAAGCATGGCATACATATTCCATTTGGACACATGCTGCTCTGAACCTCGAATACGATGGGCATGTCTCAATGTCTGGAACTCTTCCAGCATAATCGGCATCATTCGCATGGCTGCCAAAAAGCTGTACGCATACTTCGGAGGAAGCCTCCATTGCTGCATCAGCGAATAAAAAAGATTCACCGGGCGAGTCGTCAAACCAAATAGCAGCCCTGCTGCTGCCATGCTCAATGCACGAAAGCCCAGATGCATGCCCCGATAAAAGCTTTCCCGCGTAATGTGGATCAAGCCCCACGTCCACCAGGTCGTCACCCCTTTACCGAACAGCATCATACCTGTGGAGGTCGAAATAAACACCAATATAAAAGGAGAGCCATACAGCAGCAGTCGCTTCCACGGGTGCCCAGACCAGACAAGCAGCAGCAACATAGCACACGCTACATTAAACATGGCGTTTGGATTATGAATGACAATAACGACTATGAATAACAAGAAAAACATCACGAGCTTTAGCCCCGGATTAACACGATGCAGCCAGGTTTCATGATGGGGAAAAGACAGGTTCATGTCGTAGCTCTCCCTTCTGCACCCGCCATGTACCTGTGCAGTACCGACGAACGATTTCCGGGTCATGTGTCACCATCACGATAGCTGTGCCTGCCACTCTAAGTTCCTCCAGCATGTCCAGGATAACAAAGGTATTACGCGCATCCTGCCCAAAGGTCGGTTCATCCAGCAGCAGCACGGCTGGCTCACGGATCATAGCCGTGGCAATGCTCAGCCGCCTCTTTTGTCCGAGCGAAAGCTGATACGGATGGCGTTCGTCCAGTCGTTCCAGTCCGAACTGTACGAGCAGTCGATCCACTCGCTCACCGCGCTGTTCGGCTGTAAACAAGCTTTGGGGTAACGAATACTCCAGTTCCTTCCGTACAGTGTGCGCTACGAATTGCAGCTCGGGATTTTGAAACACGAACGCAATACGCTCTGCCAGCTCCTCCGTACCGCCAGCCTCTACGCCGTCCACACGATAACGTCCCCGGGTGTGAAGCAAGCGCATCATGGAGAGCAGCACCGAGCTTTTACCCGCTCCGTTTTCACCGACCACGCCAATCCAGTCGCCCGGATTCACCTGTGCCTGCTCTACATCAATGACTGGACTTGATCCGCGCAGGCCACAGAAATCTTCCAGCTCCAGTAGAGCAGATTCAGCCGCCAAGATCGACGGTCTGTCGACACTTCCCGCCCCCTTTTGCTGTGTTAGTTGCTCTCTCCAACGTGGCGAGGACGCTTCATCCCATACCCCCGGATACCATACGCCGTACTCAGACAATGCCTGCCGATGTACATGAAATACTTCCTCCGCATCCCCGTCCGCAATGATCTCCCCTTGAGCGGAAAGCACTACAATCCGATCCACATCATGGACAATTTCATTCACTTTATGCTCTACGATCACCAGCGTCTGGTTTTCCGAAATGTGGCGAATCGTATCCCACACCTGTGCGGTACCTTCTTCGTCCAGCAAGGCCGTAGGTTCATCCAGAAAAAGCACCTCCGGCTCCATCGCCAGCACAGACGCTATGGCCAGACGCTGCTTCATCCCCTGTGACATACTGCCAATGGGCATGTGCACATCATCCGTCGAAAGTCCGACCTGCGTTAGCAGTCTGCGAATACGGGACGGCATTTGCTCCCGCGGAACCTGATTATTTTCCAGCACAAAAGCCAGTTCCTCGTCTGCATATGACATGCAAAACTGCGTATCTGGATCTTGAAATACGATACCGGAACGAGCCGGAATTACGGCAGCATCGCATTTCATAGGTACTTCAATCGTACGCGGAATCAGGCCGCTCAGCACCTGGAGCAGCGTTGATTTGCCGCATCCGCTTGGTCCAAGCAGCAACAGCTTTTCCCCTTTACGAACGGATAAAGACATATTATGAAAAAGCAGTTCCTGTTCACCGGGAAATTTCAATCGAAGACGGGTGACCGACGCCACCACATCCTCGGCTGCCCGACACATTAATCCAGCCCCTTGTAATCCTGCTGCGTTGCAGGTCTCAAGGTTCGTGTGACCCCGGTTACTTCCAGCGCCTTAGCCAGATAAAATGCGAACACCCCGGCAATTACGATACTGCCTACCATACGGAATCCAATATACAAAATGTAGTTCCAGGTCGAAAGCTGATCAACATACCCGTAGCTGAAATCCAAAATCAGAGAGGCGACGGACGCTCCGACAGCAGCCAGTGAAGTGACCCACAGATTGGCGTTCCTATACAGAAAAACCGCGAAGAACAGCTCCGCACCCAAGCCTTGCAGCAGACCATAGTACAAGGTGGACATTCCCCATTCGCTTCCCAGAAAAGCACTGACTGTTGCCGCGGCTACTTCTGCCAAAATCGCAACCCCCGGCTTGCGAATGATGAGATAAGCGAACGTGCCTGCCATAAACCACATGCCATACATCAGCTGCTCGGCGTGCAGACCGAATGGCTTCATCAAATCATAGGCAGGCCCCCATATTTTATAGACCAGCCCGAACACAACAGAGATTACAATCGTGACCAAAATATCTGTCAGCTTTAACCCTTTTGACGCTCTTACATTAGTATTCATTGATGATATACTCCTCTTTCCCCTTAAAATAGGCCTCTTGGCCATAAAAAAAAGCCTGTCCGGAGCTGAATCTCCAGGCAAGCTTTATGCGCAGTCATAAGGTGATCACCATACAAAACAACACTTGTCGATATGTCTCATATAACTGTAGCCTGAGCTGCTGCACTGCAACCAAGCCAAAGTCAGGGGCAGAACAAAATGCTCCCTGCTCGTCTGCAGCATTTTACAGATCCGCAGCTACTTAGTTGTTATATGATATGAATTGAATTCAACGACAAGCCGCACAATACACGCGATTATTCCTGTTATTTGTATAGTGCTCTAAGTTTCTCTACGCTGGCATTACCCAGATCAGATTTCACGGTCGGCGGCAGGGGCCACCCTCTCAGCCTGACTTTCTCAAGCTCCCGACAATGCTTTTTAATTCACTTTAATGTACACCACATCTATCACTTTGACAATCTTATTTTGAAGGAATAACCTGAACCCTTTTTTGGATCTGTCGATCGACAAATGCTTACTGAATGTTTACTGTCTTCCTAAAAATAAACCGAATGATGTATTCAGCTATAATAAAATTCAGCACAATCGCTCCATAAACTCCGATTGTATAACTGGTTACATAAATCATACCTAAACCGTTATTGCACACAAAAGTAATCAAATGAATGAACAAATTGGTGAAGCAGAATAAATAGCTTCGTATCATCCATTTTCGGTGCTTGTTGAACTGTTTTCTTCCAACTTGAATTAATGCGATAATCGTCATCGCAGGCCAAAATAAATTCACCATATTAAAGGCTATACTTACGATTTTTCCTCCCGTAGAGTGAGGTGCCATATAACCTGACGAAAGTGTCACGATGAATACAGAAATGACATAGACATATCCATTGAATCGGTGGAGCTTACGGTTATTTGTTAATATTCTTCCAGAGAAATTTATGGCTCCGGTCAGCATCGCCAAGCAAGCAAAGACCACATGCACATACATGACACTTAACCAAACTGGCAGCCTAAAGGAATCCCTCAGGTCTGTTTTATGACTGAGAAAAGCTGTGGATTGCGAATCCATAACCAAATTGCCAATCAGCGTGTAAATAATATATATCATGATAAAAATCAGTATGGCCGGGTATATGTATCTTATTGGGGAACCTTGAAACCTTTTTTTGCTCAGCTTACATACCTCCTCAAATGGATGTGGCAAAAAGCAGCTTTGTTTTCTCAATAATATCAGAAGGAGCCTTTAGCAGGGAACCGCAGTTGAAGGGAGGTTGCGGATCATATTCTGTTGCGAGCTGAACCAGCTTCGCATAATCATCCCCACATTCCCAAGCAACGATCTGCAACCCCATGTCAATACCGGCTGAAACGGGGTTAACCAAGGGAGGAATATACCGGAGTTTTGTTAATAAAGACGAGATAGCAGCAGAAGCGTTTGAATATGCAGGACAGGTATTATGGAGTCACGTTTCTGCCGCTGTGGAGGGTCGAAAGCGACCATTCCTATCCTGTGCTGCCTACTCCCCTTCCTCCCCCGCTTATGCTTCCCATACTTCCTTTACCGCAGCGCGGAACAAATCATCCAGCTGCTGATCACGCTCCCCCTCCATATGCCGGAGCAAAGGTGCTGTCTGTTCAAAATAAGCAATTTGCTGCTGTATAAAATCATTCAACACCAAAAGCTGTGGCTCAATATCAAGTTCCTCGCCCGCCTTTTTACGCTCCAGCAAATGCCCAATGACCTGATAAAGCTCTGTATCTGAGGGAATTAATGCCTCCAGCAGCGTTTCAAATTCCAGCGGAGGCATGCTGTTATACCGTTCAATCCAGCCGCAAGCCAGCAGCGGGCGCAGTACATAAAAATACTTTTTGATCCTCACCTGTTCTCCCTGCAAATAATCCCGGTAGTTCCCCCGTGCCATATTCAGATAGTGATACATACAGGACTTGGAAGAGAAGGTTAGCGGCGATATAGCACGAATCTGATCAGCCACCGAATATTGCTCCAGGTAGGGAATCGGGGATTGCAGCCATTCCAGCAAGGGCGGATTGGACTTGCGAAACAAACTAAGCGCCTTTTTCAAATCCCAGCCGTTCATATCCAGCAAATCACTGATCGGACGCTCAATCACATCCCGTTTGTCAAAAATGGACAAATACCATTCCATCGGCCTTACATAGATAAAACGCACATCATAGTCACTGTCCTGTGAAGGAAATCCCCATGCCCGACTGCCTGACTCACAGGCATATACAATACGCACCTGCTCCTTCTGCTCCAAGGCTCGCAGCTCACGCAAAATCGTTGCGCGCATGTCCGGCTTGATTAAATCGTGCTTCCGTTTCATATCGCTCATGCTTATCCCCCCATATATTTTAACGTATCCCATACCTTGAGTACATGAAGCGCTGCATACCGATTGGAGGAGATCACTGGACTCCAAAGTCCCGTTGCAACGAGCTGTTCGCCTACTCCTTCGTAAGAAAACAATATTTGCAACAGCATACCCAGGCATTGATGCGCTTTATACTCTGGTCCCAAGCCCGGCAAATCAGCAGGGGCAGCATGCTCATAATCCATGGATATTACGCCTTGTTTTTGATTCTTCCAAACATGCTGCATCACCTTTCTGTTATGTGTTGCTTCTTGCTCATCATGGTTACCTTGTATCCCTATGATCCTTGATTTTGAAAGTCGTGAACATGGTGAAAGTATTACAAGGATGAATAAATTTCCTTTTTCCTGCTTCCCTTCCCTGTTAAAATAAAGGGATACTTGTTTTCGCAGAACGGCAACAGAAATGGGGAATTCACCATGGCGAAAGAGAGCTTTGATAAAGAAATTCAATTTCTGCGCCTGCTGACATTAACAAGCGGTGCTTACAATCGGCAGCAATTTGCAGACAGACTGGGCATTTCGATACATACCTTCGATAAGACGATCCGGCGGCTCAAGGAAATCGTCCAATCCGTGCAGCAGCAGCTACCGGCAGAGCAGGGACATGACTTTAATGAGATGCTGCGCTTTAATTATTATGAATCCGCTGATCCATTACTGTTATTTCTGTTTCGAGCCAAATCGCTCAAGGAATCGGAAAGCGTCCGTTTGGCTTTACTGCTGACAGCACTACAATCACAGCCCCTGACCACCATGGAGCTGCTGGATGCCTGCTGTGACGGACTGGCTCCCGACAGTACGCTGCCGGATGAAAAAACCATCCGCTCGGACCTGAAATACCTGGTCGAAGTCGGCGTAGTTCGCAAGGAGCCAGGTGGCAGACCTTACCGCTATGCTGTCCGCAATGATCTGCTCACAGGGCTGACGGATGAGGAATTACTGGACTTATATGACTTTGTAGACATTATGGCCAACACTCAGCTTCCCTCTGTGCAGGGATACCTGTTGCGAGATCATTTGAAAAAAGCGATGCGCCGTCAAGACGGAGATCGAGATATGGCGGAACCTTTTTTATACAAGTATCACTACTACTCACGCATTCTGGACGAGGCCCATATTCACCCGCTCTTGCATGCCATTCGGCAACGGCGCTATGTGAGCTTTTTATATTTTTCGACGACCAAACGCAGCATGTACGGGTCACAGAATACCAATCCGCTGTTTGAAAAGGAGACGGAAGGTCGGAGGCATACGATCCTGCCCCTGCAGGTCATCTATGATCACCAATATGGGCGCTGGTACGTGCTGGGGCACGTGGGCGGCAAAGGAATCATGAAGTTCCGCTTGGAAGGCATGACGCAACTGGTGGAGGGGAAGCCCGTGCCTGAGCAGTATTTTGCCGACCTGCTGGCGATGTTGGAAGAAAAAATGCGGTATAGCTGGCTTGTGGATACTGGACGCGCTGTGAAGGTCCGGGTGCGCTTTTTTAATCCTGAGGGTGCGAAGCGCAATTTTATTCGGGAACGTGTGCTGTTACAGGGACAATGGGGTACGATTACGGAGGAAGAAAGCGAATCCTTTATCTATGAAATTATAGTAAACGGTATTACCGAGATTAAACCATGGATTCGCAGCTTCGGATCAAGCTGTGAAGTATTGGAGCCAGAGCGGCTGCGCAAGGAATTCAGGCAGGAATGGAAGGAGCTGCAAGCCTATTATGAGCCTGTTTGAGAAAATATTTAACTATCAGATCGTCTCACGACTGGATGAATCGGGTGCTTTTGCCACCACCTCGCAGGAAAGGGTCTGGCTACAATCCATGCTGGCAGACGCGGCGGCGGTAGAGGCTTTCACCCCTTCGATGCTGGATAAGCTTCGGTTAATGCTGGCAGACGATGAACTGCTGGAGGCCGATGGGAGCTTGAAGGAAAAGGCAGGCAGCTCGGCTACCTCCGTCTACCATCCGCTCCTGCGTGTATTGCGTCCCCTCCTGCGGTCCGGTTCAGGCATCAGTATGAGCTACCGACTGCGTAACGGGTGTATGCATGAGCGAATGCCCGGTTTCCCATATAAGCTGGAGTTTTCCATGGTCAAGAAGGAATGGAGCCTGCTATGGTATAACCGACGACACCGGGCGCTGATGTCCACCAAGCTGTCCAATATCGTAACCGTCACCACAGAGGAGCTTTCCCCTGAAGAGGCGGAGAAATTCACCCAGCGTATACTCGGTATTCTGGAGTCACGCAAGGAACAGGGCATCATTGAAATTATTCCTATATACAACGCGGAAATGTCCCGTATTTTATATGCTTTTTCCTGTTTTGAAAAAGAGGTTGAATATGTTCAGGAAATAGATACCTATCGTATTACGCTCACTTTTCAGGCTGATGAATGTGAATACGTGCTATCCAAAATCCGTTTCCTCGGCAAACGTGTCAAGGTCGTTCAGGGCGACCGACTGATTTCCCGTATGAAAGAAACAATCACCAAGGCCCTCGCACGGTACGAAGAGGAATAGCTCTATTGAGAAAATACAGGATGTATCCACACGTAAAAAGACCCTTCCTCGTCCGTTTATTAGACAAAGGAAGGGCCTTTTTACGAGTTACGGCAAGGCTTGTCCGCGTGCGCTGACGTACAATTCATACCATTCCTCACGGGTCATTAGCTCGCTCTGACGTTCCGCATCCTGACACGCCCTGATTCGTTCAGGATTGGCGCTGCCAATAACGGGCTGAATCCGTGCCGGATGCTTCATAAGCCAGCCCAGGACGATAGCTTCACATGTCGTTTCCTTTTCAGTAGCCAGCTTATGCACCAGCTCTGCCGTCTTGCGAACATGCTCAGGCTCTCCGTCCAAAGGTCCTCCGCTAAAACGTCCCTGTGCCAGCGGTCCCCACGCTTGAAGCTGAATATCCTCTGTTTGGCAATATTCCAGCAAGCCTTCGCCAAAATGTACATTCGTCCCCGCCTGCTGATTCACATGCACGGTCTGATCTACAAAATGCAGATGTGCCAGGCTCATCTCCAACTGATTAACGACCAATGGCTCCGTCAGGCTGCGCTCCAAAAAACGAATCTGGCTTACATTCATATTGGAAACGCCAAAATGCCGGACTTTGCCGGACGCCTTGAGCTTGCCGAACGCCTCTGCTACTTCCTCCGGTTCTACCAGCGGATCGGGGCGGTGCAGCAGCAGAATGTCCAAGTACTCAGTTCCCAAACGCTTCAAGATGCCATCCACGGACTCCATAATATGAGCATATGAGAAGTCAAAGCGACCCGGGAGTGCACCATCCGGCAGGAAAATCCCGCATTTGGACTGAATTACGATTTGTTCACGCAAACCGGGTTGTCTCTTTAAAATCCGGCCGAAAATTTCTTCCGCTTTCCCCATACGGTAAATGTCCGCATGATCGAACATTGTAATTCCGATGGAACGTGCCGCTTCTATGGCTCTTTCAGCTTCGATGATATGCTCCTGCGTATACGGGGCATGACTCCATTCTCCACCAAAAGGCATACAACCAAGCACCAGACGACTATCAGAAATTCCACGTTTCTGTAAAGGCATAATCTTCATAATGCTCCTCCTTCAACCCCCAAAAAATATTTGCGTCATGAAGCCTTTTTATCCGAATATCCCCATGCTCAAATAACGCTCTCCAGTGTCTGGCGCAATACAAAGCACCCGTTTGCCCGCTCCCAAGCGCCGGGCTTCCTGTATGGCCGTCCAAATCGTAGCTCCACTGGAGGGCCCCACGAGAATCCCTTCCTCGGCAGCAATCGCCCGGGTCATTGCAATCGCATCCTCATCGGAAACCTGTACGATTTCATCATAAACCTTCGTATTCAGTACGTCAGGAATAAATCCCGGACTGGTGCCAACCAGCTTATGTGGACCGGGTTTTCCCCCGGACAGCACTGGCGAACCCTTCGGCTCTACCACGACAACCCGCAGATCCGGCAAATGCTGGCGCAGCACCTCACCCGTTCCCGTAATCGTACCGCCCGTTCCCGAAGAGGCGACGAACACATCCAGCCTTCCTTCCGTCTGCTCCAAAATTTCAAGTGCCGTCGTTGTACGATGAATATCCGGGTTAGCCTCATTTTCAAATTGATGCGGGATAAAGCTTCCCTCAATTTCAGCCCCCAATTCGAGCGCCTTGCGGATCGCGCCGGGCATTCGTTCCTCTGCCGGGGTCAGCACAACCTCAGCCCCGTATGCTTTTAAAATATTGATTCGTTCCCTCGTCATATTCGACGGCATCACCAGAATCGCACGGTAGCCTCGCGCAGCTGCATTCATCGCAAGTCCGATACCCGTATTGCCGCTGGTTGGCTCAATAATGGTGCCTCCCGGCTGTAGATGCCCCGCCTTTTCAGCCTCGGCAATCAGGTTGCCTGCCGCCCGATCCTTGACACTGCCGCTTGGATTAAAATATTCCAGCTTTACATACACCTCTGCATCCTGCGGCCCTGTGAGCCGTTGCAACCTTACACAAGGTGTATCTCCAATTAAATCAGTAATATGATGTACCACTTTAAGTGTCATCGTTGTTCCCTCCTTGAGTGTTCCCTACTAACAAAATAACATAATTAGCTGCTTCCTACCCGCCGCCTTTGTAAACTATATAAATCTTATCTATTTAGTGTGTAAAATTCTTGCAAAATGGGTCGCCAGATATCGACTGTAATGATATACTCGCATTACTATTTTTTCAGGAGGATACAAGAAACTTATGAGTAGTCAAGAACATATGACAGCTAATCGCTTTCCCCCTTCCTTGCTATGGCTGACACTTGGCGCCTTCGCCATCGGGATGACCGAATTTGTCATTATGGGACTTCTGCCCAATGTAGCCCATGATCTTCATGTTACGATTCCACAAGCCGGACAGCTTATTACCAGTTACGCGCTGGGCGTAGCCATTGGCGCACCTGTGCTTACCGTATTAACTCACAAGGTGCCGCAAAAAAAACTGCTTTGCCTGCTAATGGCCATATTTATTTTAGGCAATCTGTTCTCCGTCGTTGCCCCCAACTACGAGCTTCTCATTGTGGCCCGCATGGCTACCGCGTTATCACACGGAACCTTTTTGGGCGCCGGTTCCTTGATCGCCGCCAGACTGGTTCGTCCTGACAAGCGGGCTGGTGCCATTTCTATGGTACTGACCGGATTGACCGTAGCGAACATTATCGGTGTGCCGTTTGGTACCTTTATTGGGCAGCAGCTCGGCTGGCGAGCCTCGTTTGGAGCCATTGTCGTGATCGGCCTCATTTCTCTTTTGGGCATCATTCGTTATATCCCGGTTATTCAGCAGGACAAGCCTTCCAGTCTCAAACAGGAAGTCCGAAGTCTGTTTAATCCAAAGGTGCTGCTAATGCTGCTCACAGGGGCTATCGGCTGTGGGAGCCTGTTCTCTGTCTTTACGTACATCACGCCTCTGCTTACCGACATTAGTGGCTTTGCCGAGCACAGCATTACGTGGATTCTCGTCCTGTTCGGACTCGGTGTAACCATCGGCAACATCGTTGGCGGCAAGCTCGCAGATTGGAAGTTGCTGCCGTCCTTGATTGCAAACTATGCTGTACTGGCCATTATTCTGGCTATTCTGACGTTTACGCTTCAAAGCAAGGTACTGGCGGTCATCACTGTCTTTATATGGGGGATTGCCGCGTTCGGCATCATGCCGGGGATTCAGGTTCGCATCATGAACCTGGCCTATGAAGCTCCTTTGCTCTCCTCCACCTCCAGCCATTCCGCATTGAATCTGGGTAACGCAGGTGGTGCTTTTATCGGTGGAGTCGTTATTAATCAAATGGGGGTGGCTGCTATCCCATGGGTGGCATCTCTGATCACCGTCGGCGGCCTGCTACTGATGCTGGTCAGCTACATGATGGATCGCAAGACGGCTCATACTAAAGCAGCAACAGAGACACAATCATAGAATCGTTCAGTTTGTTGGACAGTGTACAGCTACCAATTGGACCGCAGCAATAAATGGCGGCGTATCTCTAAAAATAGCAAGTTGGACGTAAACGAATGGTTTATTTTTCACAGATTAGAGGATATTGTCCAGTCCCTTCTTCTAAATTCCTCATAGTATGACAGTGCAATACCAATTTATGAGGAAAGAAGTGCGTATGATGAGCCTTTATTTTACTAACAACACAAGTAACACTATCTATGCTGCCTATGCTTATCCTAGTTCCGACTGTCACCCCATCAGTTATTCTAAAATCGGCTGGTATCGGATAGCGCCTGGTGATACGAGGGAAGTATGGAGCGGGTCCGTAGGGGGAACCACATTCTATTATTATGCTGAAGATAACTCCGGAAATACGTGGCCAGGTACGTACTATACACGCCTTCCGAGAAGTACTAGCCGTGATTTTCACTGGTGTTGGAGCTATAGCAGCGGATCATCCAGACGAGTGGGGCTGCGTAGACTCCCCATTGATGAATCTGTAGTTAATTTCACTCTCGAGTTCGTCACCAGTACAAGAAAAAGTCAACCGACATCAAAGACAACTCGTACGGCGTTACCTTCCAAATCCGGGGAATCCGGCATTCGCAGAATTCCGAGAAGACCGGTTCGATTTAAAAAAGGAACCCCGATGCCAGTAAAGTCCAAATCATAAGTCAGTGAATTGTAACCCGCAAAATGGACATTTTGAAAAAAAGTGACCACCTTGCGGGTTATTTGTGTTTTAATTCCGGACGCTCAGACGCGTGTTGAAACCACAGTATTTTGCCTCGCCGTTCAGCTTAACCAACGGTCAAAGAAATCCCGATATCCCTGCTTCATCACCTTACTTGAAAACTGTTCCATGGCGTATGCCTGATTCTCCATCGAAACCCGGCGAGGTGAGGCGGCAGCCATATTGACCAGCTCGAACCAGTTTTTCTCATTTCCTGAAAATGAATGTGTGGAGCTGATATGTCCATAGCAAGGATGCTCCGGCTTGACGACGATTTTTCCCATGGCCAGCGCTTCGGTCAGCGGCATCGCGAACGTGTCGAATTTGGAGCAGCTCCAATATACCTTCGCCGTGTTCATCAGCGCAAACACCTCATCCTGCGTCAACGCAAATTGAAGCTTCACATTGTCAGGGATGTCATATTTCTTCATGCTTTCCTTGTAGCGCTCACCGCCAAACACCATGTAGACATCCTTGTCGGGATTATGCCGCGCATACTCCAGTACCAGATCAGGACGTCGATTCTCCTCATCTCTACCAATCCACATCACCCGGTTCTCCACAACCTGCGCAGGGTCGAAGTGCTTTTCCACCAGCCGCTCATTAAAGCCAATCGGGATGACCGTCACATCGGTTACGCCAAACCTGGATGCCATCTCTTGCTTGAGAAAAGGGGTCTGCACAATAGCCTTATCGACGATCTGATAAAAAGGCTTCATCATCTCATAGCCTGTAAGCGCCGGATCAGGAAAACTGTGTGGAAAAAGCACACTCTTTTTAAAAAACATGTTCAGATATGTAAAACCGGATACCGTATAAATCACGTGCTCAATCTGCTGCTCATGGAGCTGGTCCAGAACGATATCATAATTGACCAGATCACCCTTTTCGTGCTCATACCCCGGCAGCCAGTCATGGCTGCTCACATGGCGCTCCGGGGATACAAATACAATATCCACTCCCAATTCCAGCCCAATCTGCTTCAGACGTTCTGCAAAAATGCGAGGACCCTGCGCTTCAGCAAATTGTATTTTTCTCATGACCAAACCGACTTTTTTCATCTAGCTCCCCACTTTCTTTGTCCCCATTCCATCATCGCTGCACATTCGTTCAAGCAGGCTAACGTTTCTCCCCGTTGAGCCTCTAATTGCTCTTTTGACCATTTGTCGCCGTTTCTATGCTGGCTCGTTCCAAGCCTCTGTAAATCACTTTGAATTAGCAGCAGCATCCACAGCGAAAATACCACAGCAAACATGCCATATTCCAGTAAAAATATCGCTCGATCCACTCTTATCCCCAACAGCTCCAGCTGCTCCAGATACGTGTCCAGCATACGGATACGCAAATCGGACGTCATACGACGTGGGAACAACGGATGGGACATGTCGATCAGATGGTACACATCCCACAGCGGTATGTTCAGATGAGCATGCTCCCAGTCCAGCACTATAAGCCGTTCCCCGCTTAGCGCATAGTTCCCCGGATGAAGATCACCATGCGACAGTACAAGCTGCTGCGAAAAAGACTGGTGCTCCAGCCGTACATAAATACCCTGCACCTGTTGCTTGGAGAATCCCAATGAACTGCAAAGCTTCAGCACCTCAGGCTTACGCTCGTACAGTTCAGAAGCCATCTCCTTAATGAGTGGTTTCGGACCGCGCAGCGGAATGCCAGTAAAACGATCTGTCGGCAAAGCATGCCACCACGCGACAAGTCCAACAGCTCGCAACATCGTTTTTTCTTCATGTAAATGGTGCAGCGAACCAAGGTCCTCGAGGATCATCCATTCCCCTCTGCCATCCGTGCCTGCATTAGACCAGGCCAGCAGTTGGGGATAGATGGGTGGCAACGAAGCAAGCACATGCTCATATACCCATTTCTCCCGCCCTTCCTGCTCATCATTGGTTAGCGGCTTGAACACATAACTTTCAGAAGGCGATACGTAAAAACGTTCTACATGTCGACCATTCGTACCTGTATATAAAATTTCACGATTCCGTGCCAGCGTATCATTCAAAGTACCGTCAACATTCACATATGGATGAAAACAATTCATGGCTACCCAACTTTTTTTGTATAAAATGTAATAGCACGATCATATCACAGTCCTCGTTCCAAACGAAGTCCAGATCTCCTTCGTGTAAATTGACGTACCCAAAAGGGCTATCCAATCAGATCCACTCGACCTGTTGGACAGCCCCTTTTCATATCCGTACTCCTATCCTATACTACACTCCAATTAATATTTAGTATTCCCGGACTCGCTCGTATTACCGGAAGCAAAGCCTTTGAACAATTGTGGCACATTGTGATAGCGAGTATTCGTAATTTTAGCTTTGCTATTAGGACCGTCTGATCTCAGGATCGAATCCTTTACGTTGGAAATATCCGAGTTATCCACGGTCATATTTACTCTGAATTTAGAGCCTCCCAGTTGACGAACCAGCTTTCCAATATCATCGGCTCTAAAGTTTTTAATGTTAATCGTGCCTTCCGCATTGATTTGGAACACTTTGTCATAGGCGTGGTACGCTCCGCCGCCCGTAATGTTTACCGTGCCTGGTTCTTTAAGCGTCAAGGCATCTTCACCTACATCCTCCCACGTTACGTTGGAAATAGTCCCGTGAGCATTACATTATGAGCTTGTGCCTCGCTTCTGATATGATCTATGCTATTGAATGCGGCGTTTGATGAACGTATAATGTATTTAGTGCTTTGAAGCGTTACATCTCAACATTACTGGTGAGAAAAGAGTGGTTATGGTGCAAAACAATAGAGAGATTCCATTAAGAGAACAAAATATTGTGCTCATTGGCTTTATGGGCGTAGGCAAAACAACGATAGGTTCCCATCTTGCGCGCAAGCTGTACCGGGATTTCGTGGATATTGACCAGGAAATTGAACAAGAGTACAACATGCCAACGACAGAGATTTTCAAAACATACGGGGAACAACGGTTCCGCGAAATTGAAAAAGAGCATATTCTGAAGTTATGCCGCAATACCCGTCTGAAAATCATTTCCGTGGGTGGGGGTGCATTTTTACAGGAAGAGGTGAAGCAGGCTTGCTTGGCTTCATCTATTGTTTTCTTCCTGGATTTGAATTGGAATTCCTGGAAAGATCGGCTTAAGATGCTGATTGACACCCGCCCAAATTTGCAAAACAAGACGTTGGCCGAAATTGAAGATCTTTTCCGTTCCAGACAGAATATTTATGCGGTAAATCACTCCAAGATTGATACAGATCAGCTGGATGCGGAAGAAGTCGCAGACTATATTATCCAAACTCTGAATCTGGGTTGGGAGCTGTATCAGCCTACTCGGGGATTGAATTAGAATTAAGAACTACAAAAAAAAGGAAGACCCAACCATGCATTGCGTGAGGGCCTTCCTTTTTTGTTTACTGTGGATGACAGCTTATAGACTGTAATGCCATGCATCATTTAAGAGTGGTGATGTAGTACCGTCAAAATCTCTCTCAATTCGGTGACAGGAATCTGCCCCGGCGCAGAAGCTTTCTTGGCCGCCCCAAAGGTCAGAGCCGAACCAAACAGTTCTCCGGTCAGACGGCTCACGACACCTTTCCCCGCCATCGACATTGTAATGATAGGCCGATCCGCATGCTCCTCCGCCATCGTACGCGTTGCATCCAGCAAGGTCAGCACATCGGCTGTATTGGTAGGCATAACCGCTATTTTAGGCAGATCGCCACCCAATTCCTGCGCCTTTCGCAACCGGGATACGATTTCCTCCTTCGGTGGCGTCTTCTGGAAATCATGGTTGGATATAATCACATACACTTTATGCTGATGCGCAGCTTCCACCAGTGTCTTCACATCGGCTTCCTCGTTAAAAAGCTCGACATCAATGATATCTACTTGTCCCGTCTCGACCACCGTGCGGTTCAACTCTACATAACTCGCCGCACTGATCTCTTTTTCCCCGCCTTCCCGAGCACTGCGAAATGTAAAGACGAGTGGAATATTCCCTAACATGGTCCGAATTTCCTTCAAGGCAGCCTTTACTTGCTCCAAGTCCTCCACATGCTCAAAAAAATCGACTCTCCACTCTACGATATCGAGATCTAGTGTGCGTAAATAAGCAGCCTCTTCCTTCAGTTGCTCCAGCGTTTCTCCCACCATTGGAACACAGATTTTAGGTGCTCCTTCCCCGATCAGTACATCTTTCACCTTTACTATTTTTTCCATATCTATCTCACTCCCAGATTACAGTTTCAAATCGAACATATACAATAATTCATAGTATAGCGCATTCTGAATAAGCATGCAGATGATTGGACCCGGTTTGTTGGCTTACTCTGGATCAAGTGCGATTTTAAGGAACAATTTGCGAACGTTTTACCAATCTCTGAGCAGGTCGTAAGTTTTACAGGCACATCGGCGGACATCCCTGTAAAAAAGTGAAAAGGATATCCTCACAGCCAACGAGGCCGCAGGATATCCTTTTTAAATGCAAAAATTCAATAGACTAATGTGTAGACGTATTTTTCAAATCCGCTTCATAATGAAGTCCGATCTGTTGTCTTGCATCCTCCATCACCTCAGCGACTGCAAGTGAACATTCCAAGGAGTTAATGGAACTGTTGCGCTCTCCCATTTTGATCAGATCAATAAACTCCTGAATTTCATAATACATCGGCTCATGTGTCTGAGCTTTCGTCAAATCCTCAATGGTACCGTCCCGATAATGGATTTTCACCTCATAGGGCTGACTGATTTTGTCGATCACCATCGTTCCGTTCTCACCTTGAATTTCAGCAGGCAGATAGGAATCGGAAATTTTGGAATACATAACGACCGCATCCATATCAGGATACCGCATCGCAATACTACCCTCACCATCGACACCAGAGGACAAGAGTACACCAACTGCACGAACCTCCTCCGGTTTGCCGAATAATACCACCATGGGATATAAGCAATACACACCCAAATCCATCAAGGAACCATTGGAAAAAGCCGGATTGAAGGCATTCAACACCTTGCCTTGCTTAAAAGCATCAAAGCGTGAGGAGTATTGACAATAGCTTGCAAAATAACGCCGAACCCGGCCTATTTTATACATATGCTCCTTTATGATTTTAAAGTTGGGCATAAGCGTGGATTTAACAGCCTCCATCAACAGAACATTGTTGTTGCGTGCGGCTTCGATCATGCTCCGAACCTCCGTTGAATTCGAAGCAAACGGCTTCTCACAGAGCACATGCTTTCCGTGATTCATACACAAAATCGCCTGCTCCGCATGCAAGGAATTGGGACTGGCAATATAGACGGCATCCACCTGATCGCTTGCAGCCATTTGGGCCAGGTCTGTAAAAACCTCTGGTTGGCTGTTATATTTGGCAGCAAAAGCTTTGCCCTTATCCTCCGATCGTGAATACACCGCGGTCAGGGAAAATTCGTCCGTCTCTACCCCGGCTTGAATAAACCTCTCGGTTATCCAGTTGGTTCCAACAATACCAAAACGCATCACTATATCCCATCCTTCCCGTGAGTCATTCTCATTTGAATATATGTATCCATTCTCGCATTCTAGCCTAGGCTTGTCCACTATATCGTAGGGTTATCTTGTTCTTCAACAACTTTTATTCGACAAAAAAGACTGTAGTTATCAGATCCATTTATTTCTGATTGTACCACAGTCTTTGTATGTTTTTTGCTGGTTTTATACCTTTATTTTTTGGAAATGACCTTGCCTACTTCTGTCAAAATGGCATCCATGGAAGCCGGGTCATGTACATCATATTCATCAATGTTCAGACGCAGGACAGGGCAGGCATCAAACTCGTTAATCCAATTGGAATATCGGCGATGCATTTGCTCCCAATAGGCTCTCTCGGTCCGGATCTCCATCTCGCGACCGCGTTCCTCAATCCGACTCAGTATGGATGGCAGGCTGCCTTCCAGGTAGATCAGCACATCAGGGTGCGGGAAAAACGGTGTCATTACCATCGCCTCAAACAAGCTAGTGTAAGTTTCATAATCCGTAGGGCTCATTGTTCCCTGGTCGGCATGCATTTTCGCAAAAATGCCTGTGTCCTCATAAATGGAACGATCCTGCACAAAGCCTCCACCGGATAAGAAAATATTTTTTTGCTCTTTGAAGCGCTCAGCGAGAAAATAAATTTGCAGATGGAAGCTCCATCTTTCAAAATCATGATAAAACTTTTCCAGATACGGATTATGATCAACCTGCTCCAAAGAGGTTTTAAAGCCCAGGCGTTCAGCCAAAGCAGCCGTTAGCGTGGATTTCCCCACACCTACCGTGCCCGCTACCGTAATCAGGGCATTCGCGGGGATATTGTAATTACTCATTGAATAAGCTCCTTTATATCGGAAACAATTTGTTCGAACTGTGCCTGGTTTTCTACAAAATCAATCTCATTCCCATCTATGGTCAATATACGGGGCGAAGGGGACTGCTCAGCAAGAAACTGAATGCCTTTATCATAATCCGTAATTAATTGCTCCAGATAGGCAGGGTCCATCTCCTGTTCAAAGGAGCGGGCCCGCTTACGAATCCTGCCCAGCAAAGTATCCAAGTCGGCTCTAATATAGATAATGATGTCCGGCTTAGGCATGTCATCTGTCAGCAGATGATAGATTTGACGGTATTTGTCTCGCTTTATACCTTTAAGCGTACGTTCAGCAAAAATCAGATTCTTGTAGATATGATAGTCAGAAATAACAGGCTGAGCTTTCTCCAGATATTGCAGACCGGTGTCCTCCAGTTGCTTGTACCGGTTGCAGAGAAAGAACATTTCCAGTTGAAAGCTCCATTCATCTATATTCTGATAAAATTTATCGAGAAACGGATTTTCCTCGACAATTTCTTTAATAATCGGTATATGCAGCTCGGTTGAAAGCATCGAAGCCAACGTCGTTTTACCTGCTCCGATAGGCCCTTCAACAGCTATAAAAGGGGCATGTTTCATGCGTTCCATTCCTCCTTGTACTCCAGTCCATCCTGTGGACAACTATCCTATTGTATCACAAGGAAGTGTGCTAACCGCATATCAAATCTATGGATAAAACAAAAAAACAGAGCTGCCATATCTTGCTTCATAGCCGTCTCTGTTTCTGCTTAGATATTTCTGCTGGTCACTCATTTAAACCAGCCTTTTTCATTAAAACGTCTAATCGCCTCAATTCGATTGCTGACACCCAGCTTATCGAGAATGACTGAGATGTAATTACGTACCGTCCCTGTCGTTAAATACAGTTCACCAGCAATCTCCTTTGTGTTCTTCCCGTCAGCAATGAGCGCCAATACAGTCTTCTCACGCTCAGTCAGCGGGTTGACCTCGGCATAAGCATCATCGACCAGTTCCGGGGCATAAATGCGACGACCTGCTAAAATGCTGCGAATGGAGGAAGCCAGCTCTTCACTGGGACTATCCTTGAGCAAATAGCCGTGGGTACCTGCCTTGATGGCCCGTTCAAAATACCCGGGGCGAGCAAATGTGGTCAAAATCATCACTTTGCAGTTCAAGCCCTTGAGTTCATCAGCCGCGTCCAGTCCACTCTTTATCGGCATTTCGATGTCCATGATGCATATATCCGGCTGATGCAGCTTGACCAGCTCTACAGCCTCTTCTCCATTACTCGCTTTTCCAACTACTTTCATATCCTCTTCCAAGTCCAGCAGCGAAGCAAGAGCGCCCAGCAGCATACGCTGGTCTTCTGCAATGACAATTCGTATCATGGCCCCACCTCCTCGTTCGGCCTTTCAGTGATATTCGGCACTTTAATGACCAGAGTTGTTCCCTGATCTGAATGCAGCTCCATACATCCGTTCACAAATTCGAGTCTTTCCTTTATTCCTCGCAGGCCATGACCTCGAAAAACTGCATTTTCCCCTATAACGCCTGTCCCGTTATCCTGAATCCGAAGGGTCAATTCCTTCCGAGACGGCTCAATGG
This sequence comes from Paenibacillus sp. 1-18, assembly GCF_000520755.1. Classification (NCBI taxonomy): domain Bacteria; kingdom Bacillati; phylum Bacillota; class Bacilli; order Caryophanales; family Paenibacillaceae; genus Paenibacillus; species Paenibacillus sp. 1-18. The sequence goes on along the minus strand of NZ_ASSB01000359.1, from coordinate 32,399 downwards.
TGATAGAACAAGCGGTAGCTCCACTGTGCTTAACCACATTGGTTACCGCCTCCTTCATGCACATACTAAGCACATTTTCGTTCATTAACGACGTATGCTTCAGCTTCGGGTCGCCCTCCAGGGTCAATTCAATATGGGCAGCCTTTAAAATCTGCCGAATGCGCAGTAACTCATCCTCTAATCGCATGCCGCGCATTTGAGTCACCATTTCCCGTACTTCTTTTAACGCGCTTCTCGCCGTAAGCCGAACATCGTTAATTTCAACACGAGCCCGCTCCGGGTGCTGATCCATCAGTTTGCCCGCCAAATCGCTTTTCAGCCCGATGAGTGACAGCTTCTGACCCAAGGTATCGTGCAGATCACGTGCAATTCTCTGGCGCTCCTCCAGCTTAATCAGTTCCGATATTTTCTTATTGGCATCCTCTAATTGTACCTGAAGCCGATCACTTTTGTTACGATTAAAATTCGTGATCGGAAGGAGAATCACACCAATCAGATTGAGCAAAATAAAAGGAATCTGTTTAATAAAAACAGGATTTTCAGAAACAAAACCATAATTGATCAGTCCAATGGTAATAACCATCAGGAGAATATACAGTGTTGTGAATGCGGCTTTACTTTTAATATTACCGATCAGATAAGCAATAAATATGGAAAAATACATATAGCTGAACAGCAGCGTCATGGTAATTGATATAACAATCTGTACACTGGTCCAGAAGTATATGAGCCAGCCTTTCGAGACAAAAGCCAGTACATAACAAGCAAAAAACACTAAAATAATCGCCGTGCCCAGGATAATATGACTTGTCGAGGAGGAGCTGAAGTAATAAAAGGGCAGGATATAAAAGACAACCCACACATAAGGGCTAAGTCCCGTATTTTTTTGGAAAATCTGATACCATTTTTGCATCCTGCTCACCCTTCTCTCCTTCACCTTGCTTTTATCCCTTATCTTATCATATCGAAATGCGTACAATTCATTTTCTTTCTGTGCTCACAACAGGTGCAGGAATGGGTTTGGTAACGGTAACACGTTTGCCCAGCAGCGGCTTCACTTGTTTAAAGGTCAAAAAGGTTTTTGTGCTTTCATCCCAAAGCCGGAACTTCAAAGATTGCAGACTGCTGCTCATAGTGATGGTGGTTGCTTTTTGCAGCAATGGTGTCGCTTCATGTGCCTTCTCCAGATTATAATTCGGCACTTTTGGACTCAAGTGATGGACATGATGAAAACCGATATTCCCCGTAATCCATTGCAATACTTTAGGAAGCTTGTAGTAAGAGCTGCCCTCTACAGCTGCATTGATATAGCTCCACTCTTCATCATGCTCAAAATATGAATCCTCAAACTGATGCTGCACATAAAACAGCCAGATTCCCAGCATGCCTGAAACAAAAAAGATAGGCACCTGTATCAGAAGAAACGACTGCCAGCCGATAGCCCAACACAACAATGCATATAAGGCAACGATAGATATATTTGTAACATAAGTGTTTATTTTTTCCTTGCGCTTCGCTGTTTTGACGTTAAACCGATAGGTAAGCAAAAAAGTATAGATCGGACCTAATCCGAACATAACCCAAGGATTCCGGTATATGCGATAAGCCAGCCGTGTCCATATAGAAGCCTGTGCGTACTCTTCTACCGTAAGTACCCACATATCACCTGTACCTCTTTTGTCGAGATTACTGCTGGTTGCATGGTGGACGGCATGACTATTTTTCCATTGATGATACGGACAGAGCGTAATGATACCTGTAATCGTTCCTACAATGTCATTCAGCTTGCGACTTTTGAAGAAGGACTGATGACCACAATCATGAAAAATAATGAATGTCCTTACCACAAACCCCGAGGCAATAACGGCAATCGGAAGCGTCAGCCAATAGGATACCGACAGACTGAGATAAGCCGCATACCATAGCAAGATCAGCGGGCCCAAAGTGTTAATAAGCTGCAGAACGCTGGATTTGGTGTTTATTTTTTCGTAAGGAGCCATATTTTTTTTCAATTGTGCTAATGGAAGTTGTGCCATACTTAATGTTGATCCTCCTTTAAAATGACGCCTGTACCTTGATCTCGTCAGACGTGCATGTAGATCTAACCTCAGTATAAGGAACAGCCTCTCACCGCTGTAGTCATAAACGTCAGTTCGAGAGTATGACATTTGTCATATCATTAAATCAGTACAGCTATTTGCCAATGGTTCACGGGTTTATTTCCGGGAGAATATTTGTTAATATATAAAGTAAATAACGCTGTATGTGACTGGCGAAGTCAGTGGAATAAACCACGAGGGAGCATACAAACAAAAGCGTGCCGTTCGCCTGGGAGAAGTATTTGCAGAGGATTCGTCTGTCTTGACGACCTTGTGCAAATACTTTTTTGCGTTTACAAGACCCTGACACCCTGTTGATTCCATCATTAGCGCGATAAATTCAGAGGAGGCTTGAGCTATGGCTATTATTATGAAATCCAAAGAAGCAGCCGAGCAAGTGTATGCGACGATTCGTTCCCAGGTGGAACAGTTAAAACAGCAAGGACATCGTCCCCATCTGGCAACCCTATTGGTAGAAGGTGATCCCGCCTCTGCCTACTACGCCCGAACCAAGCAAAAAATAGCGGAGAAGCTGGGCATCTCCTTTCATCTTCATACCTTTGACCGCCATGTTAGAGAAGCCGAGCTCCTTCACCTGATCGACAGCCTGAATGAAGCTTCTCATGTACACGGCATTATGCTGGAATTGCCCCTTCCCCGGCATCTATCCGCATCCGTCATTAAACAGTCCATCGCCCCGTACAAGGATATTGATGGAATTACCCCGGGCAATAAGCTGGCTACTGTCACAGGCGAGGCTGGACTGTATCCTGCTACACCTCAAGCCTGTATTGAACTGCTCAAGCATTACGGTCACACCTTGGCAGGCAAAAATGTCACGCTTGTCGGCATCGGCCAGACTGTGGGACTCCCCCTTTTTCACATGCTGCAAAGAGAAAATGCTACCGTCACGGCCTGTCATGCGGGCACACGCGATATTGCAGAGCATTTGAGTCATGCAGACATTGCCTTCGTCGCAGTCGGATGCCCTGATGTCATTACTCAGGATATGGTGCATCCCGGTCTTATTTTGGTAGATGCGGGAATTAATGAGACGCTGGAGGGGAAAATAGTGGGGGATGCCGCTTTAGACGTTGGGGAAAAGGTGCATGCGATTTCTCCCGTGCCCGGCGGTGTCGGTACATTAACGACGGCAATCTTGTATAAAAATCTGCTCAAAGCGATTGATCTGCAACAATACTCCCGAGAGGTGGTTTATTCATGAGTGAACTGTCGTGGAAGGATTCCATCGGACATTTTCTGAAAGAGGCTGGAAGCGCAGCTCCTACACCCGGCGGAGGAAGTATATCCGCATTGGCTGCGGCACTGGGGGCCGCTATGACCTCCATGACCGCCAACCTTTCACAAGGAGAAAAATTCGCACACATCCACGAGCCAATCACTGAAGTGATTCGTAGCATGGAAAACCTGACTTCACGCTGTGAGGAACTGATGGCTGCAGACATCCGCTCCTTTGAACAGTACATGACGGCGCTAAAGCTACCCAAAGAAACAGACGAAGAGAAGCGTTATCGTACCCATTCTCTACAGACCGCAGTGATCGCTGCCATTGAGGTACCCATGCGCTTGCTGGAAGTAAGCCGGGATGGATTGTCTCATGCCTACCGTATTGTGGAGGCGTCCAATAAAAATGTCATTTCTGATCTTGGCATAGGTGCAATCCTGTTTGAAGCTGCTGCTCAATCCGCCCTGCTTACCGTTGACATTAACCTTGCCTCACTAAAGGACTTGGATGTCAAACAATCCTATGAAGCCAAAACAGCTGCACTCATGCGTGAAATTGCACAAATCAAAGAACAAACCCTAATGATCGTGCGCAGCCGAATAACGGGCTAATCCATTGGAAGAACCGTCCCAAGTTATCCCTGCTCCCATGCTCAAAAAATAGCCTCCAAACCCGTTTATAATCGTGGGTTTGGAGGCTATTTTATTGGAATTTATCAATTTGTGGAAAACCTTTCTAAATATTCAACGTCTATTGATACGGGTATATTTCCCAAGAAATTATTTTTATCTTATATCATTTATGAAGAAATGAGGAAAGGCGAATGAAAAGACGGACTCTATTACTCAGTATGATCGCGTTATTATTATTCAGCTCTAATGCATGGGCGGCCGAAAAGGAGTCTACTTCCCGTATTCGTTCTTATGATTCCGGGAGTCTGATTCAATCCGATGGAAGCTTATGGTTGTGGGGCTATAATCAATCTGTTCCTACTCGCGTAGAAGATAAGCCGGACGTTGTAAAAACATTTTCTAATATCATCAACGAAGGCGACCTGGTATTTACCTTACAAGATCATTCCGCTTGGTATGTACCCAGAGACAACATTTCTGAATCCGTGAAATTCATTCCTCTGGAAGGACTACAGAACCTCGCAGCTGTAAGTGGTTTAAATCATGTGCTTGCCCTGAGCACCGAAGGCAGCATATATTTCGCTGATCGACTCAACAATGACGACATCTTGGGTCCTTTTCAACCTCTATCCGGCGTCGACGGGGTTGCAGATATAGACAGCTATTATGAAGAAAGACCGGAATATGAGGAAGGCTGGATCTTCTTGAAAAAGGACGGCAGTGTGTGGAAAAACACAAAAGGCTTGCAGGGTTTTAAACCTGTTTCCTCCTTAAAGGATATTACGGCAATCGCGAAAAATATAGCCTTAAAAAAAGACGGTACCGTATGGACATGGCCCAAGGAATTTGATACAAATGCCACCTTATCCGATACTATATCTGCTGCGCAGATTCAATCCCTAACAGGAATCCAGGCGATTAAATCCAATGGTCGTACCTATCTTGCGATGGATCGGCAAGGCCGGCTGTGGTTCTGGGGTGCTACAGTCACAGGCTCCTCGGATGCTACAACCTATCATAACGAAAATACTCCTGTACTGTTGACGGGTGTAAAGAATGTTAAAGACGCCTTCATCGTTGAGCGTTCCATTCTTGCACTGACCACAGAGGGAAATGTTTATGCAGCGTCCTTGGACGGAGAAAAATTATTGCCGAATGCCCACTTTACATTACTGGCTCAACATATTCAAAGCATCAAAGCAGGCCCAAGACATGTAATCATGCAAAAAACGGACGGCACCCTGTGGGGCTGGGGGGTCAACAAGCATGCACAGCTTGGTATAGGGGATTATGAGTTTCTTTATAGTACGCCAGTTCCTGTACAAAAGCCGATTCTCGTCCGTCTTAACGGTATACCTGTTCCCCTGAGTAACGGTGTGATTACTAGAAACGGGCAGGCGTTTATTCCTCTCCGTTCTGTTTTTGACAAGCTGGGGGCCGAAGTCACCTTTGACTCCAACAATAAAGTAGCGAACATTATTCAGTCCAAGACTGGAGCTAATCCTGTCTCTCTACAATTGAATCTCAAAACCAGCCAAACAACAGTGAACGGTAGACCTGTCGAGCTTACCATCCCTCCTTTCACGGTGAACGGTATTGCCTATCTTCCTCTGCGATTAATCAGCGAGACGTTAGGGGCCAAGGTAGATTGGATACAAAAGGAAGGTACTATAACCATCACGACCGTCACCACGACAAAATAAGAACATTAACCTGTAGGACCGCCCCCTTTATTGATCCTACTCGTTCTTTTACGTAGATCTCGATAGCCTCTTGGATCATCAAAAAAGGGATATCTGCCCTGTATGGGTACGATATCCCTCTTTTCGTTATTTACCGCCCGTAAACGTGATTCCCTTGATAAAGTAACGATTAAAGAATGCATAAATAACGAGGATCGGTAGCGTACATATCATGGAAGCCGCCATAATGTAATTCCAATAGCTGATATATTGCCCCTTGAACGTATTTAATCCAAGCGGCAACGTAAACATTTCCGGGCTGGACATCACAATCAACGGTTTCATAAAATCATTCCACGACGCCATGAACACAAAAATAATCTGTGCTGCCAGTGCCGGACGGGCCAACGGAAGAACGATGCGAAAAAAAGCACCAAACCGTCCTAAGCCATCAATCTCAGCTGCCTCTTCCAGTTCTTTCGGAAAGCTGATAAAAAACTGGCGCATCATAAAAATATATGTCGCGCTGAGCATAGAGGGAATGATCATCCCCTGATACGTATCCAGCCAGCCAAAGCCTTTCAAAATCAGGAAATTCGGAATCATCGTAACCTGGGCCGGGATCATCAGTACACCCAGGATAATGACGAACAGCAGCTTTTTCCCCGGAAAATCCAACCGGGCAAGTGCATAGCCTGCCATAGAATTAAACAGCAGATTGAGCGCCGTAGTGACAATTCCAATCCCCAGGCTGTTCAACAGCCATCGACCAAATAAAGGTTGCTGAGTAAATATCATATTGTAGTTGTCGAAGGTAAATACCTTGGGAATAAAGCTGATTTTTCCGTTCACGATTTCTTCCAGCGGCTTGAATGACGATGACAACGCCCATAAAAATGGAACTATCGTAACAGCCGCGTAACCGATAAGAATCAAATACAATAGAATTTCCCCGATGCCTATTCGACGGTCCATGATGCTCCCTCCCTAGTTCAAAGACTCTTCCTTGGAAAACCTGCGCTGGATTAGCGTTGCGATTAAAATAATCACCGCCAATGTCATCGCCAGCGCAGCGGCGTACCCCATCGTGCCCAGGTTTTTAAAGGCATATTGATACACCAGCAATACGACCGTAAGCGTCGAGTTGTTCGGACCTCCTGATCCCGCCGAGAAAATATAGGATTGGTCGAACAGTTGAAATGTTCCGATTAATCCCATAATGACGACAAAAGAGGTCACAGGTCTCAAGCTGGGCATCGTAACGCTCCAAAATTTCTGGAAGGCGTTCGCCCCATCCAGCTCGGCAGCCTCATATAAGGAGTTTGGAATATCCTGCAGCGCGGCCAAGTAAATAACCATAAAAAAGGGAGCCGTCGACCAAATATTCATTCCCATAATAGAATGCAGGGCCACTCTCGGATCACCCAGCCAGTTATATATTGGCAAACCGACTGCACTCAACAGCTCATTAATTAGCCCGTTTTGATTGAACATCCACATAAAAATAAGGGTAAGCACAGCAGATGACGTAAGCGTGGGAAGAAAATAAATGACCCGGAATATTTTTTGTCCTTTCAAGCCCGCATTGAGAACAGCGGCCAGAACCATCGCCAGAATCGTTTGAATCGGAACAACCACAACAACATATTTTAATGTATTCCAGATGGCTATATGGGCGCGATTATCAACCGTGATACGGGTGAAATTTCGCAGACCAGCGAACTCTGAACTGGCAACGCCAAGCAGTTGAACTTTATGAAATGCAAGATAGATGGCATAGAAAATCGGACCAATAATGAAAAAAGCAGTACGAACAAGGTCGGCAGCAAAAACAAATACCCTTGAGCCGCTTCTTTAAATTTCCGTCTGGAAAGACTCCGCTTCATGTTGAACCCTCCGTCACTGTTTTAATCATAGAGCTGGAATTGAATTTCCCCATTGGCTTGATCTTGTGCCTCCTGAAACGCCTCCTTTAACGGTCTCTCACCGATATAAGCGCTTACAAATTGATTGTTGAAGTTATTAAATATGGTTGGAAGTGTAGGGCCTGCCGACCAAACAGTCGCATAAGGGGCGCCTGCAACAAGTGGGCCGAGTATCGGATCTTTATCGTACCCCAATTCCTTGGCGACGGATTGGCGAGTCGGAAGCTCGAAGCCTTTACTCGTCCAGGTTTTCATCCCCTGCTTGCCAGTCAAATAGGATATCAGCTCCCAAGAAGCTTGTTTTTGGGGTGAAGCGGCATTCATCACATACCCCACCGTAAAAGCCATCGTTCCTTTTTTATTATGAATCGTCGGCACCTCCGCCGTTCCGAAATCAATATTGGGGAATGTATTTTTCAAAAATGGAATCGACCAGTTCCCTTCCAGCACCATAGCCGCTTTTCCTTGACCGAACATCTACACCGGTCCAACTGGCACCAACATCGCTGGGCTGCGCTGCCGTTTTGTCGATCAAATGCTGATCCACATAAGGCTGAAGGGCATTCAACACTTGGGGTGCAGTGAAGTTGGCTCTGCCTTGCTTAACCACCTGTCCACCTGCCGACTGAGCAATAAAAAAGGTTCGTGCCAGTTCCGGGTTTTGCCCGAAACCATACACTTTATTGCCCTTCGTTAATTTCCGAGAGGCTGCCCGCAGCTCATCCCATGTTTTTGGAACCTCCACACCCGCTTCTTTAAGCATTTTTTTGTTGTAAAAAAGTGCAAGCGTGGAATACCCCTTTGGAAAACCATATATCTTTTCATCTTTTTGGAATGCATGTATCAGTGGTTTTTCAAAATCCTCCACATCAAAATCAGGGGAAACATAGGCATTAAGCGGTTCTAAAGCTCCCGTTTCAATCAGACCCGGTGCTTCAATAGCGTCCAAATAAAATACATCTGGGCCCTTGCCGCCAATTAGACGTGTCTTGATCACATCCATATACTGATCAGCGATCACTTCGCGTTTTACCTTGATATTCGGATGGCTTTGCTCAAAATCAGCCAGCACTTGATCTAGCAGCCTGGTCTCTTCCGGAGTAGAGCCCCAGCCTGCAAAAGTGATCTCGACCTTATCGCCTGTATCCTGGTTCTGCCCGCTGCCACAGCCAGTCAGCAGACTGGCAATCAAGGCGGTCAACACCGCCACAATTATGAACCATCTGATCGCTTTCATCCTCGTTTTCCCCTTCCGTTCTGTTGGCTTAGTCAGCAATAACTCTATATCCCGTCGTATTCTCCAACACGGACCAGGAAATATCACTCTCTCCACTTCTTTCTACACGGATGGACAGTATTCCGCTGCCGATGGCTATATTGGAAACCGTCAGCTCATTCATCCCGTCAAGCAAGACAGGCGAGAGATGGATTTCCTTTCCAACTCCGTCCGGAAATAATCCAAGCAGGGACTGGATAAATACCAGAGGCGTTCCCGCCGCCCATGCCTGTGGAGAACAAGCCACCGGATAAGGGACGGCCTTCCCGATTGAGCTGTCATAACCGCAGAACAACTCAGGTAATCGTTCATATTCAAAATGCCCGGCAGAATCAACCAGCCCTTTCATCACCTGATTCGCGTGCTGCTGACGACCGGTTTTGCTGAGTCCAAGGATAATCATACTGTTATCGTGCGGCCAAATGCTTCCATCATGGTAGCTCATCGGATTGTACCCGGCTTCTCCTGCTCCCATCGTCCGAATCCCGAAACCGGAGAACATTTTATGTGATATCAGCATGTCAGCTACCGCTTCCGCTCTGGATTCGTCCAGCATTCCCGATAACAGCAAGTGTCCGGGGTTGGAAGTGATGGTGCCCACCTGATGCTTGCTTCCATCCAAAGCGATGGCATAATATTGATGCTCATCCATCCAAAAAGCCTCATCAAATTTGCTTTTCAGGCGCCGAGCCTCGTCTCTGAGCCTTGTGGATTCCTCATTGCGACCAAGAGCCTCATACAAGTCAGCAATGCCCGTTTTGGCCTGAAAGACGTAGCCCTGCACCTCGCTTAAAGCAATCGGTGTGTTGGCATACTCTCCGTTGCGGTGAACAATGGAATCACCGGAATCCTTCCAGCCCTGATTGGCTATGCCTTTGCTTGATTCCTGATGATACTCCACAAATAAATCATCGTCCCGGTCTCCGTAGCGGTCGATCCACTCCAGCGCCCCGATAATATTGGGTTCCAGCTCCTGTACCAAAGCCAAATCCCCTGTCCATCTGACGTACTCTACAATCAGCATCAGGAATAGCGGGGTTGCATCAACAGTGCCATAGTAAGGAGTAAACGGAATCTGCTTCGTATTCGCCAGCTCACCGTATCTGATTTCGTGCATAATTTTCCCTGGCTGTTCGTCACGCCAAGGATCAACGGCCTTCCCTTGCCATGCTGCCATCGTTCGGATTGTATCTTTGGCAATCTGCGCATTAAAGGGAAGCATTTGCAGGGATGCGATAAGACTGTCTCTGCCAAAAGGGACTCCAAACCAGGGAAGTCCTGCGACCGGAAACGATCCATAGCCCAAATCCGTCAGCAGCACTTTCATATCCTTCAAGCCCCGATCTACAAGCCGTTGCAGCAGCTCATGATCTGTCTGCACTTTAGCCGTTTGCTGGTCCCATACCTTATAGATGTGCTTGAGCTGCTCTAGCGCATCCTCCGGCTTTATCGGCTCCGTTACGCATGCTTCACCAATTTGAGGCTGCACTGTAAACGTGATATTTTCCGATTCCCCATGGTTCAATGAGACCCGGAAAAAAACATCTCCGTTTTCATGAACGGATTGTTCCTGCCGATCCCATGTGACAGAAGTAGCTCGGCGGACTTGATCGGCTCCCAGGTAACTAAAGCTTAGAGACCGATCAGCAGCCTCCGTTCCGGTTCCTTTTCCCAGCTCACCGGTCTGAAAACCACGAACAACGAACATATCTGCGAAATCGGCATCCATGTGTACACTCAGCTCAAACGCAATCTGCTTCGGGTAATAATTTGTCAGCTGGATGCGCTCATACAGCACACCGTCATAAATATAACGAGTCCTTTTCACTTCAACCGATTCACGCCACAACTCCAGCTTGCCGTCGATTTCCGTTTGCACATTGGTCAGCAAAATGGTGGCCATGTAATTTTCTGCTGCATCCGAGGAGAGCAAAACGGGTTCCTGCCCGTTAATTTTCAGATCCAACCTGCTAAGAAAACGGGTATCCTTCGTGTACAAACCCAATCCATAGGGGTGATCCTCCGGAATATTCCCTTTCGTATCGGTTAATAAAAACAGATCATTTTCTTTAATTACTCTGTATTCCATAAGAACCTCCCTGTATCCGAAACGTTTCGGAAAAAGTGTAATTGAAAAACCACATATTGTGGTTTTGTGTTTTTAGCGTTTCATTGCCGATTCTCTTTCAATCAGCTGTGTCTCCAGGATCAGGGCATGTGGCTGTCCACTGCCTTCCAGCATTTGAATCAGCATAGTGGCTGCCTGATAGCCAAGCTGAAATTTATCCTGCGATACGGTTGTCAAGGGCGGGCTTGCATAAGACGCAAGCTGAATGTCATCATATCCAGCAACTGACAACTGTTCAGGCAGGTTTCGGTCAAGCTGCTTCGCTGCTTTTAAAACTCCCAATGCCATTAGATCACTCGCGCAAAATATCGCCGTAATTTCAGGATAAAGCGTCAACAGCTTAACAGCTTCCTCTCTGGCGGTGTCTTCATTATAATCTCCATTGACGACCCAGTCTGGATTGAACGCTAACCCTGCAGAGTTCAGGGATTCCTTATATCCCTCCAGGCGTCTCTCACTGACAAAAGCCAGATTATGACCATTGATCATACCAATATGACGGTGACCAAGCCGAATCAGATGATCCACTGCTTTTTTCGCGCCAAGCACATTGTCCGTCGTTACATAGCCTACTGTATCGGTCAGGATGGGAATATCGATCAGTATGCAGGGAATATCGCTGTCCACCACCTCCTGAAGATATGGATCATTCGTCTTAATCCCCGATAAAATGACCCCGTCCACTCTTCGTTCCCGACACAGTTGAGAGTACGTTTTTTCTCTTTGCTTCGTCGAGTTGGTACTGAACAGGACCAGATCGTAGTCTTTTTCCGACACACATTCGTTAATTCCTGATAAAACCTCAAACGTAAAATGGTCCTTGGCACTTTGCCGATTCAATCCGGATACCAGCAGTCCAATCGTTTTGGACTTATTCATGACAAGTCCTCTCGCCAGAATATTGGGGCTGTAATTTAAATCCTTGGCCACCTGCATAATTTTGCGGCGAGTCGCTTCATTGACATCATCGTACCCATTAAGAGCTCTGGAGACGGTGGTGACAGAGACCCCGGCAACACGCGCGATATCTTTAATTGTCGTCATAATTCTGCTCCTTAGCCGGCCTTCCAAAACGTTTCGGAAGCTTTGAAAATGAGTATATCTTATGATGTAACCGATTGCAAGCAAAAAAACACCCCATCCACGGCTACTGCCATGTAGTGAAGTGTTTACGAATGCAGGTAGATCGTTTACTTATTTTTAGCTTTATTCTCCTTCTCTCTTTCAACCAGCATATCCACGATCATATCAATCTGTCCGGTAATAGCGATCGGATCATAGCGATAATAGGTATCAAAATCGTTAAAGAACACCCTATTATTCTTCACCGCAGGCAGATTCCCCCACACGGCAGACGATTTCAGCTGCTTAAGTGCAGCCCCCTTTTTCTCCGGATCATAGGTCGTCAGGAATATATAATCTGCATCATATTGCGGAAGTACCTCCATCGAAAGCTGTATGGTTTGTTCCTTGGAGCTCGCCGTTTTCTTCGGCATGTTCAGCTTGAGCGCATTATAGACAGCTTGTCCACCCCGGCCTGCATTATCTCCAAATATCCAAAGTGCATTCTTGTCTGTCAGCTCATACAGGCCGAAGGTTGCCTTTTCGTCAATATTACTGCCTCCAGTGCAAGCGCTAATGAATACAGACAATACAAGCATCAAAGCAGTCAGCATAAAAAACGATTTTTTCTTCAACATATTAGCCCCCTATGTATTATGGAAATCCCCTTATCTCAATAATGATAATGATTATCAATATCGCAAGAAATATATCAGGCTGGCCTTCCTGCTGTCAACTACAATTGATAACATTGCCCAACTGAAATAGAGCAGCTTTGACATTAATAAAAGGGAAAAGACCTGCCAGATGTATGGCAAGTCTTTTGTGGTGAGGTCTGTCTCAGCGTGCTACAAATTGGGGCTCGGATGTTGAAGGAGATTGTCTGTTGGACGTTGCTTGGCTTTATATTCTTCTCCCCAATCCTTCATCAGGTTAATAATCGGGATAAGCGTTCTTCCAAATTCAGTTAGGGAGTATTCGACTTTGGGCGGAACCTGTTGGTAAACCTCCCGATGAACTACACTGTCCTCTTCCAGTTCACGTAATTGAAGTGTCAGCATACGCTGTGTAATTCCCGGGCAAATACGCCGAAAATCACTAAACCGCTTTGTTCCATACATCAGATGATATAAAATAACTCCTTTCCATTTGCCCCCAATCACGTCCAGCGTGTACTCTACAGGACAAGCCTGATCATTTCCAGCGGGACATGCCCCAAAGCCGCCCTTCCGATTGCGCATAGGTGTTTCTCCCCTTGGTATCATTTTTTATACTACAGCACATTAATGTGCGTACTTCAAAAACAATCATGTATATACTAATATTAAGCATGTCACTCGGTAAGCGTCAATTCCAATCCATATCCATATCCATAAGGAGTGTAAAAACAATGGAAACCTTAACAACCACCAAACATCAAATCTTATCCGCATATGAGTTCAGACATGCAACCAAGGAATTTGATCGTCATAAAAAAATTAGCGATTCCGACTTCGATTTTATTCTTGAAACAGGGCGTTTATCCCCGAGTTCATTTGGCTTTGAACCCTGGAAGTTCGTTGTTGTCCAAAGTCAAGCTATGCGCGAGAAGCTGCTGCCTTACTCTTGGGGAGCCCAAAAACAGTTGCCAACAGCAAGCCATTTTGTACTCATTCTCTCCAGATTGCCTAAAGATATGGTAGCCTCATCCGATTACATCAAGGATATGATGGAAAACGTACAGCAATTACCTGCTGAAGTTATGCAAGGCAAAGAGAAGGTATATGACGCCTTCCTGAGATCAGATTTTGAACTGGAAGAAAATGAAAGAGCAATGTTCGAGTGGGCCTGCCGACAAACCTACATCGCATTGGGGAATATGATGACAGCCGCAGCACAAATCGGGATTGACTCCTGTCCAATCGAAGGCTTTAATAAACAGGAAATCGAACGTATCCTCTCTGAAGAAGGCATCATGGATGCCGAGCATTTCGGTATTTCCTGCATGGTAGCTTTTGGATACCGCCTGAATGAGCCACGCGGAAAAACCCGGCGACCTGTAGATCAAGTTATTGAATGGGTATAACCAGGTCAGCCTCATATGGTCGACCATGGAAATATTATTGAGTATTTCATAAGCAAGAAGTCAAAAAAGAACCGAAAGCCATATGCTCTCGGTTCTTTTACATATACCTCAAATCCTAAAAGCGATCATTCCAAACGCTTACTGATAGCTCACTTCCTCCGCGAAGTAAATCTGCTTCAAACGATCCTTTACGCGCTGAATTTCCTCTGCTGTTAACGGAGCCGTAGGATTCAGCTTGAAGTTCCTTCCGGTAACATAACTTACATCCGTGTTCTTATCCAGGTTGTAGGGCATCTTTGGAACCGGAGTGCGGGTATAGTCGGTAAAATCAATAATGGACCATGCCGCATCCCCATCCTCTTTGGATAAAATGATCCGCTGTGAGGCGTTTTCGGTCCATAGGTAGCGCAGATTGGCTGGTGAATTATTGGAGTCCATAGCCGTCTTGAAGCCGGAGCCTCTAAACATGAGCGTAAATTCTGCATGATCGTTATTCGATCCAGCTAACGATTCATAAATCTGTTTCAGCCCGTCCACTCCCACAATCTCTACCTCACGGTCAACAGGGAAGTGATTCACAAAGCTATCCCATATTTGAGACATGTTATGGTTTTTGGCAAGCCAGTTGATGTCCAAAATAATGGACATGTAGTTTACCGTATTTAAACGTTGATACGGGTTATCTAAATATTGCTGTGCTATATACAGTTGTGGTGCCGCATCCGTATCAGTCACATATGGGTCACCTGGATGGAGAGTCCAGCGTGAGGAATTTTTTGTATAGCGTGATCCAATCGGATCAATCGTAATCGAGTTCATAAACACGATACCGCTATTATCTGTATTCCCCTGCGCGGGAACAATCGGATTATCCTTATTGGACCAGTAAGGCATCAAAGGTGAACCCTCACCATACATGTTGTTAACATTATACTGTGTAGCCGACCAACCCATAGCTGAAGTGATTTTAAAATGATCTTTAAGCCATTGGGCCTGCTCAGGATTTACCGTAAAGCCGGTCAATGATTTAGGAAGATATTTCCGATATTGGTCTGTATCCATGCTTTCAAACACCGAAGGTGATCCCAACGAACCGGATTGGTGCAGCTCATTGAGTGCATTATAACGATACATATACAACCACTCGTTCATCCGTGCTTCCCATTCAGGAAGCCCATACAGGTTATTCGGATACCCGTCCAAAATCCCCACTTCATCACCATACTGATCCACATATTCCAAAACCTTTTTAAGCTGCGGGCGATTCGTTTCCACAAAGATAAATCTATTTTCCATAGCCCAGGTCACTTTTATGTTAGGGCCAAAGTGATCCATCAGCATTTGGCGTGCCTGCTCAATTTGCTCCACTGTGGTCGTACTGCCCGCATCTTTTCCCTGTAGCATCATTGAGATAGCAAAATATTGCTTTTTGCGTTCTCCCGGTACTACAGTTAACTCGGCATCGGATATGAAGTGAACTCCCTGAGATGGTGACTCAACCTCAATCTTGAATGGAATGACAGAGTTCACTGCAGGAATCAGATGCAGATTCGCAATATGTCCATCCTCGTCAAATATCCCCTTGGGATCCTCTATTCGAAGTTTCAAATCTGACGGCAACAGGCCTGGAGCTATGACCTCTCCCTTTGCATTCTGAAATACATAGGGCATGCTCCAGGTTGCAGGGTCTAAAGTAGTGGCCTGTGAAATGGTATACGTCGCCAAGTATACGGACCTGATTACACTTGGGTCCTCTACTGGAGGAGTCTTCCCTTTCACGATCAGCTTGGTCTGTGCTTTAAGTACATGATAGGGTTTAGCAATTGTGACTTCAATCTCTACCGGAATATAACCATCAGCAGCAGGAATATTTTCGGAATGTGCGATTTTCCCATATTCATCGAAAACACCTAATGCATCACTAAAAGTGTAGGTGACACTTGTGACGCTGGCATTGGGAATACTCACCAAGTGCCCTTCCTTGTAGAGATCAAAGGACAGCTGATAAGAAGGATACGTATCCGGTTGATTTACCAACTCCGGCGCCTTGATGACTACCTCATCCGCTACAAAATCCGCCGAATGATCTGGTGGAAGCACCGGCGGTGTCACTGGTGGTTTCACTGGCGGTCTGGGACTAGGCCCTGGTCGTATAATTGGCGGTGTCACTGGCGGGTTAGGAGCAGGCTCTGGTTGTATAACCGGCGGTGTCACTGGCGGGTTGGGACCAGGCTCTGGTTGTATAACCGGCGGTGTCACTGGCGAGTTGGGACCAGGCTCTGGTTGTATAACCGGCGGTTCCGGCTTCGGTTCTGTTGGTGTTCCCGGAGATACTGGTGGATCGGGTCTTGGACTATGGCTTTCGGGCTCTTCGATCTCCGGGTTCGCACGCTGGTGACTAATTTCCGGCGCCAGGTCGACCACGGTCTTCTTCAATTTCGGTGGACTGGTTGGCTGATTCGTCGTTACAGCTCCATTTCCTAATGACTCCAACAAACGCTTAGCCCGTTCTCTCAGACCATCACCGCCCAGCCATATTCGATAAGCAACCAATGTAGCATCCTGCCGACTCACAGACTCCTTGGGATGGAAATAATGATTCGTGTCCCCCTCGATCAGCTCCAACCGTTCCATCAGCCATACGCTCGCTTGTGCATAGTCTGCTATCTCAGACTGATCCACAAAACTGGATTTACCGGAAGAGCGGGTATCTTCAGAAATACCGAAATACCTGGCATACCAAACTGTCATATCCTGACGAGTCATATTGTGCTTTGCACCAAATAACTGGTCACTAATTCCTTTGGTAATGTTCTCTGCCTGCAAGGTCTGCACATAAGGAAGAGCCCAGGGAGACACATCACGAAAAGAAGTAGCGACTTTGCCATTCGATGTTCGTTTTAAGGATTTAGCGAATATGCTAGCCCATTCCTGCCGCGAAATAAAATGCATAGGTCGAAAGCTACCATCCTGATAACCAGTAACATAACCTTGAGCAGCCATAGCCTCAATTGCATCAGCTGCGTAGGAATGTTCAATATCGTTAAAAGCCCTGTCTGCAAAAACAGGCACAGTATGTATACAGAACAACCAGGCAGCCAGTAAACCAGCCATGTAATGCCTAATTCGTATTAACTTTTTTTCACATTTCATTACTTTATATCCTTACACCTCCTCGACAGCACTCAGTCACTTTTGCCTTGCACTTCTGTTTCGTTTTTGAAAATTATTTCTTTTGCTTTCAGACGGATTTTCATTTCTATTAACACCAAACTGTATATATTCTTGAATATCGGTATAACAGCCCTAGGATTGAATAAAGCCAACAAAAAAAGTAGGACTGCTACTTCAACTACGAATACATTAAAATAAGAGATAACATGATGTATTGCGCTCAGGCATAGGGCGCACAAAATGTTATCTCTTCTTTTGTATGAAGTATATTTATTTTGATTCGATCATCTATTAATCTGTATTGCTACTACCCTTATAAACATAATAATAACCCTCTGAAATTCCATCTTGCGGATAAGCTGCAGGATCTTCGCTGGTTACTTGACCTACAAGCTCCCGATTTGTAAACGTGTGAGGTCCTTCCTCAATTAACGCTTCAGCAGACATGCCACTGATAGGTCTCACGGTACTGGACCAGAATGTAACTAAATAAATATCGTCAGCATTAAAATGAAAGCGTCCTTCACTTGGTGTCCCCTCATAAAACAGCTCAGACAAAGAAGTGGCTTCTGACCCTCTCATAAAAATTTGAATATCACTAGTTCCATTCCATCTATGAGGAATTCCGCCTCTGGGGTTTATATACTCTACAACCTCAGGCTCCTGATCGCGAATAAAATCAGTAACTGTAAATTTGTATACATCATCCGTTATACTTTTGGTTACAACTCCAGTTGTTTTTCCCGTTTTATAGCCGGTGAAATCTCCATATACATTTGGGATTTGGCTTAAAGCGGCAAAAAACCTTTCCTGATCCATATATTCGACTCTTCCAGGTACTGCAGTCAATCTATAGGTCTTGACCTCAGTAGCTGCATAAGATACTCCAACGTTCCAGCCCACAGATGCCACCATGAGAATACCTATCATCAGTACTAATGGCCACTTTTTCAACATCATATCCTCAACCTCTTTTCTCAAGTGCACTCAAATCATTATTAGCATTATAGCTTTTCAGCATTTCCATTAACAGTTAAATATTAGAAGAAAATAAAATTCAAACATGAATACTTGGAAATATAACTTATGAGTACATTTGTGTAGATACCATAATGTTCAACAAACCCATAAGATTATTTGTCTCATCTCTTGCGTAGCTTCACCTTCACCTTCACTTTGCTGCTTGGGGTCACCTCATGCTGTTAGTATGGCAGTCTGAATCAGCAAGCTTTGGTACTATTCCTTATCTCTTACACCCTCTAAATGCAAAAGCAAAAAGAAAGATCTTTACCTACATTCGCTTACTTGTGTTTATGTTCATTTGAAGTCCCACGAACTGACCTTTAGAATATATAATACACTAGGCATTATAAAGGAAGGGTGAACATATCTATGTTCAAGAAAATGGATATCTACCGAATCTTCACTTTAATATTTGCTGCAGTTGTTATGATCTCGTCCTCTTTATCACTCGCATATCCAGACACCTATAGGGACTCATATAAAATATCACAATTTTTTCTAGGGTTTATGTTTCTGTTTTCTGGAATTTCAGAGTTTAAGGCTAATCGTAAGGGTATGGCAATAATCAACTTCTCAGTTTCCCTTTTCACTTGTATTTATATTTACACTTTTAGTGCGAACAGGATAACCACACAATTCTATACCTAAGTAACAACCTTTCCATAGCCTCCCTTGTAAAAGAAAAACCGAGCGAAATCAGGATATCCTGAATTGCGCTCGGCAAGTTTTACATATTTCACCATCTAGTTTAGCAACCTATTCGTTTCCCTCTAATTCTTCAATTCTCTGCCGCTTTCCGATACCAAAGACAAAATATCCAACAATGACGAGCGCCATAAATGATGCCCCTACAATCAATGACAAGCGTGTGTCTGGATTGAACCACATCCCGACGATCACTAGCAATAAGAAGATAATGGTGATGTAATTGCTGATTGGGAAAAAACGAGACTTGAAGGTGTGATCCTTCATTTCGTTTTTCCACTTCTTCCTGAATTTAAATTGGCTGATCGCCAATGCAAACCACGGTACCATGCCTGGAAGAACACTGGCGCTGTAGATGTACAGAAACAGTTTGGAATCAGGTAATAAGTAATTAAAAAGCACTCCGATCAGCAGCAAGGAAATCGTCGTAATAATGCTATTTCTAGGTACTCCGCTTTGGGAAACTTTCCCGAAAAACTTAGGGGCTTGTCCGTTTTTAGCCAATGTATATAGCATTCTTCCCGCACTATAAATACCACTGTTGCAACCTGACATCGCTGCTGTAAGAACAACAAAGTTAATGATGCCAGCAGCCGCTATAATCCCTACTTTGGCAAAGGTCAGGACAAAAGGACTGCCGATCTCGCCAATCTGGTTCCAAGGGTAAATCGTAACAATGACAAAAATCGCACCCACGTAAAAAATCAGAATACGCCAGATAATGTTTTTAATGGCTTTTCGCAGTGTCATTTTCGGATTTTCGGCTTCACCCGCCGTAATGCCCACCATCTCTATACCTTGATAAGCCGCCGTTACAATGCATAGTGCGAATAGAAAGCCTTTTAATCCGCCTGCAAAAAAACCGCCATGGGAGAATAGATTGGAGAGACCAATCGGTTGTCCACCATTACCAAAGCCGAAGAAGATCAGGCCCGTGCCAACAATCAGCATAAAGATAATGGCAACGATCTTAATCATGGCAAACCAAAACTCAAATTCCCCATAAAACTTTACAGCCGCCAAATTGGCTAACGCGATAATAACTACACCTGCCAAGGCTGGTAGCCATTGCGGAATGCCCGGAAACCAATACCCCACGTACACTCCAATCGCCGTTACCTCTGCCATTCCAACCGTAACCCATAAGAACCAATAGCTCCAAGCGGTCAAAAAACCGGCCAAAGGGCTGATATATTTATGAGCAAAAGTAGCAAATGAACCCGTCACCGGCTCGAGAATCAGCATTTCCCCCATGATCCGCATGATAAAAAACATAATAATCCCAGCTAAGAGATACGCCAGCAGCACAGAGGGACCCGCCCATTTTATCGTACTTGCCGATCCCATAAACAGGCCAACGCCAATTGTTCCTCCAAGCGCAATCAGCTCAACGTGCCGTGGCTTTAGCCCTCTCGTTAATTGTTTCGATTCCAATAGAACGCTCCCCTTCGTAAATGTTTATCATCAGACGTTAATGACCCGGAAAACTGTCCGCAAAACATTATTAATTTTTTGGACTGACGCAGTCCTGCTCGAACGACTACAAAATAGTTCAACGATTCGTAAATTAACAAAGAGACCACGTCCTACTTACCGTCCAAACCTTACTGTTTCTAAGACCGAGTCCGTAGCATTAGGTGAATTGTATGACAAAAAACGACTAAATACAACTGCTAATTAGTAGACATATTTAGGGATGAAATGGAAAGGAAGGAGATTCTTTTTTTCTGAACATTGGTCAATTTAATTTAATGCATTAAATCAGGAAAATGTAACGAAGCGCACGTAATTTTCAATGATAAATATCACGATGACGAGACGTTAAAATCATCCCAATGGGCAAAAATTTGAATGCCTCCTATATTCTTCATACGATGCTTTATGTCGAATCTCATTAATCCTGGCAATCTTGCCCGTTAAAACACTTAAGCATCCCAATAAACGCTTCAAGCTTGCAATCCTCCCATGTTGAAATGCGTTTATAAAATTCATTTTCTTTTTCTTTTAAAGCGTCCAGAGCTTTTTCACGCCCAGACGCTGTCAGGGAAATCAACACTCCCCGGCGATCCTCAGGATGAGTTTCACTTTTCACATAATTCATGCGCTTAAGCTGAGTGACAAGCCGAGTAACAGAGCTTCGATCCATGGCGGTGGATTCCGCCAAAAATGTAGCGCTTGCCGGACCATATGAAAGGAGACAACGTACAATCAGAAAAGCTGCAGGTTGTAAGGCTGGATCGAAAAGTGCTGCAGTTCTTACATTAAGTGCATGTGATGCACTTATAAGTACATTGAGCTGCTCACCAAGATTCAGTTCTAATTGCACTCTTGCAGAATTTTGATCATGAATTTTATTTTCCATTGGGCTTTCACCTCATTATTGATTGGTTTAAATATGATTGACATATATCAAATAAAAAACATATACTTGATATATGTCAATCATATTTATAGTTTTGCTAGATGTCAAGAGCAGGGATGACTATAGAGCATAGACATGTGAAATATGAATGTAAATATTATAAGAATTTTAAGGAGGATTTATATGTCGACATATCCGATTATTGTAATTACTGGTGCTACGAGCGGTCTTGGACAATTGGCAGCAATTGAATTAGCCAAAAGCGGAGCACATCTGGTATTAACATCCAGAAATGAACAACGAGCAGAAATAACTAAAAATATTCTAAAAGACCTTGCACCAAATGCAAAAGTAAACTTCTTTTTCGGAGACCTGTCTCTTATGAAAGATGTCAAACGTATTGGAAATGAAATTAAAGCCAATTATCCAAATATTGATATATTAGTAAACAATGCAGGATTACATGGATTTGAACAGCGAATAACCTGCGAGGGATTTGCAGAAATGATAGCCGTAAACTATCTTGCGCCGTGGCTGTTAACACACACCTTACTCCAGCCATTAATGGATTCAAAAAATGCAAGGATCGTCAATGTTGCTTCTGAAGCATCCCGTAACCATGGTGAACTAAAATTGCCAGACGATTTAACAGATACATCCGCCTTTACTGCAACAGGCTCATCTAGGATTTACGGAAAAACTAAACTACTTAATATTATGTTTACGGAAGAGCTTGGTCGTCAGTTGGATGGAGCTGGAGTCACTGTTAACGCACTTAATCCAGGGTTTAACGTTACCGGCCTTGGCCGTGAGTTAGGATTTTCTTCGATACTTGCAAAAATATTGAAGGCTTTGCATATCGGAGATCCGCGAAAAGGAGCGGACATTATTGTCCGTTTAGCTACAGAATCACAATATCAAGGAGTGACAGGTGGATATTTTAATGTTGGTACTGGAAAGTCAATAATACCGGCATATCCTGGTGGGGATATCAACATGCAACGCCAACTATGGAGTGCTACTAAAGAATTATTACAGCAAAAAGGGATGATGTAATGGGCCATTTTGTAAACTAAATCTCTCTTTTAACCGATAAATACATATGCTGGGTTTTAAGTACGGCTGTACATTTTTCCTAAAAGGGGACTTTCTGTGAACTATCTAGACGAGCATATTCTTAGCCTCAAAGCTAAAATGATGGATCAGACGACAGCTAATAACGATGATTTAAAATCCATTCCAGCTCAAGCTCAGGAATCAGAGCAGAATGGTTTCATATCTGAAGAAAATAAGCTCTTTCATATTCAAAATGAACACCTCGCGTTGGAGCCAAGCACGATACTAGATGGAGAAATCGGCTTCTATATTCCCAAATCCTTTAGTCCTATGCCAATGGAGCAGGCTGTAATTAAATACCCTTCGGAGCATCGTCCAAAGGATATTTATACCTCAGCAGAAGGAACGATTAATATCAGTTTTAATCCTACGGATTCGTTTTTAGAAGCGGATGAGCTTTCCGAATTCGTGGAGCAAATGGCAGATGTTTTACGATCTGTACAACCCATTCGCAACTGGTTAGGGACGGACATGATCGTCAATCATTCCGGGCTTTCAATCGGACGGATTCGTTTTGTAGCAGCGGGGATAGACGGTAACCTATACAACGAATTGCTGCTTTTCATCCAAAAGGGACGAGTTGTAATAGGCTCCTTTAGCTGTCTGGAAGCAGAACTCGAAGCGTGGTTACCTGTAGCGGAATATTGGGGCCAATCCCTTTGTATCCTTACGCCCTCCCCCTATCCTGCAAATGAGAAAGGAATGATATCATAGTGAGCCTGGGATACGATCAAATTCAAATTCACCCTTATGACCAAATTGATCTGGAGCAGCTTACCTTAACGAAAAAATTGAACGAGCATACCCGACTTTATTTTACGGGTGTGATACCTGAGGACTTGCAGGACAGCTATGTGGAAGCTACAGAAAAAAACACGGTGATTGAGGTGAGCCAACGAGATGAACCCGGCGCCAGCAAGCCGCTATTCAGCGGGATTGCCCTCTCGGTCGAGGTAAAAG
Organism: Paenibacillus sp. 1-18; assembly: GCF_000520755.1. Taxonomy (NCBI): domain Bacteria; kingdom Bacillati; phylum Bacillota; class Bacilli; order Caryophanales; family Paenibacillaceae; genus Paenibacillus; species Paenibacillus sp. 1-18. Next base: position 8,944 of record NZ_ASSB01000359.1, on the reverse strand, counting down.
TCGTGCGGGGTGTGTACTATCTGGAGGTGGAAGCTATTTCCCATACCTACCGGATGGACATTAAGCAGCGCACCCGTTCTTTTCAATATACGAAAATGACGATTCCTCAAATGCTGGAGCACATAGGTAAGGATTATGAAGGGTTGGATGTCATTGACGGAGCTACTGGCGGAGAAGCCATCGGACGGATTGCCATTCAGTATCAGGAGACAGACTGGGCATTCTTGAGACGCATAGCCTCACGCTATCATACGAGTCTGATGCCTGTAGCCCGTTTTGACAGTCCCAAGTTTTATTTTGGTATTGAAGAGAGCCCCGCGCAGGCGGTGCTGGATCATACCCGTTATACGGTGCGCAAGCAGCTGCTGCCTTTTCGTTATTTTCAGGAGAATGAGCAGGCCAAGCTGAGTGAGAATGATTTTATTTTTTATGAGGTAGAAACGGATGAGGTGCTAGACTTAGGCGCTCAGTTAAATTTTCAGGGGCATAACTTGTATGTGATGGAGGCCTATACCGCAATGAGTCAAGGACTGCTGCGGCATCAATATGTGCTGGGTTCCTATCAGGGATTTCGGCAAAAAAGTTACTACCAGGATATGCTGGCAGGTGCCTCGTTAAGCGGTGTTGTACTGGACGTCCGTCAGGATCAGGTACGTATCCATCTGGATTGTGATGAACAGCAGGATGCGAGCAAAGCGCATTGGTTCAACTATTCAACCGTGTACAGTGGCGGTGGTCACACTGGCTGGTACGTTATGCCTGAAAAAGGCGACTCGGTTTCCCTTTATTTCCCAGGCAGTCGGGAAGAGGACGGCGTGGCAGGCAGTGCGGTGAGACGGGCAGATCGCAAGAGTACACATAACCATTTTTCCAATCCACAAATGAAAATATGGCGAACCCCACACGGCAAGGAAATTCGGCTGGGGCCGGATGAACTGGTCGTTACAGGCAAGGACGGCGCTATTTATATCAAGCTGGATGATAAAGAAGGCATTCATATCACGAGCAGCAAGCAAGTGAATATTGCAGCAGGAGGCAATCTCAGCCTGTCTGCGGGTAAAACGATGAGCCTGTCCGCAGGTAGTCAGCTCCGTATGGATTGCAACGGCAGTCATATTGAATTAAGCGGTTCGGCGGACATGAAGGGCAGCGAAGTGAAGTCGAATTAAGGATGATTAAAAATGGAAAAGCAAACAGATACGTTAGACCAGCAACAAGCGATTCTTCTTCAGGCATGGTCTTTCATTCGCCAAGAATGGGCATTGAAATGTAGAGCTACACAAGGGCAACGACTACAGCATATAGTGGAACATTTTTGTACCTTTTGTCAGTTGGTTCGACAAAAGCAGCTAGAAGGTCTTAAAGGCAGCCTCGGTTACATCACCTATTCCATGCTGCGTACCACATGGCTTGAGCAAAAGCCTGTTTATCTGGTCGAGGCTACGGATGCCTTATGGATGCTTGATGCTGTACCCATTTCGTTGGAGTATGATGCAGGTTGGGTCTTTTCCTATTGGACTCATTTACGTGAACAACTTTTGACCGAAGCCTTGAAGCGGCAGCTACCTCTTGCCGAGCTTGAATTAGAACAGTTCATGCTGGAAGCAGCGGGATATCTTCATACGATGATCGTTAGTCTCATACGACAGGCTATGAAGCAAGCCGTTGCTTTACCAGAGTTTCAGACGCTGGATCGTGAAGAAGCATTCGAGATTCGTGTTGGAGAGTATATGGATCACAGTGTGTCCGTGTACCGGGAAGATCGAGGATCAATGGATGCGAACGTCATAAAGTCTTGGCTGGAGGAAAAAGAGGAATCGTCCTATAGCTACCAATCTTTGACCCAAGTTGATCTATCTGGTGGAGATTACAGCTCCTTGGATTTTCGCTATACAGCCTTTCGCCAGATCAGGATGAAGCATAGTCGACTGCATAGCTGCATTCTCGCAGGAACCGTGTGGCAAGAGGCTCAGCTGGAAGGAACCGACTTTTCATACAGCCTGCTTTATGGAGCCGATTTTAGCGATTGCTCCCTGCAAGAGGCTGTACTGGACGCCGTTTCAGGGAATCATGGATATGATGGTTCAGATGCTTGGCTGGATTGGGAGCCATTAGGATGGGATGGAGTAAATTTTACAAGAGCGAGCTTACAGGGAGCCAGCTTTCAACATGCTCAGCTTCAGGGGGCAGTTTTCAAGGATAGCTCACTGCAAGGAGCTTCATTTATCGGAGCAGATCTGACAGACGCCTGCTTTGTGGGAGCCGATATGACTGGCGCTTCGTTTACAGGTGCTTGTTTAGCAAAAGCTGATTTTACTGGAGCAAAGGTCAGCAGGGTAAGCTTTACGGAACAACAGCTTCACGAAGCTATTGGCCTTGCTGCTGAAGAAATGCTCCCTGCCTCCCCTGCTCATCCCACGGCTACAGAGGTGACAGATACGGTGGGTAAAGGAGGCTGGATGCAATGAGATATTTTCGACTTATGGTGGATGAACGTGTCAAGCATCGGGTAGAGCCTGCTTCCCTGTCTCCGTTGCAGGTAGAGGATATCCTTTCGGATCGCAGAACTCAGGCGGAGGACACTCCCCTGTTTTTAGCTGTACATACAGATTCACGAACCGTATATCCGGATTTTCTGGAGTTTCCTTTGCCCCTGGTGTCAGATTCGATGAAAGCACTGTTGGAGAAACATATGCCGGGACTGGAATGGAAGGCAGCTATACTTACTGATTTTCAGCAAGCCAGGCAGATGTGTATTGGGTACTGCGCCCCCCTGTGGTAGATTGTCTTTCCTCAAGAACCGAGTGGTATCCCGACCATACCCTAAAGCATTTGGTGCTTAGACACGAAAAAATCAAGCCCTCTATATTTCGGATTGCCGGTTTAATGGAAGCTTATATCTATATTGATCTCGCTGTGGCAGAAAGTCTGCTGCGCCGTCCATTTACAGGTATTCGGGTGCAAAAATTAGAGATGGCAGCAAAGGAGGAATAATTCAGATGGGAGAAGCGAATGTGCAGCCTGGAACAGGCGCGAAAAAAAGCTACGTCGTCGCAGGTGCAGTTTTAAGCTGTAGCTACGGTACACAGCCTACCCGATTAAAGCGCCCTTTTAGCCACGGGGTGTATATCAAAAATAAAGCACAGATGAATATTGGAGATTACGTGCCAGGGGTTAACATCAAAACTTTTGGAAATTGCTCCAGTCCACTCAATCCTGCTGTTCAAGCCAGTCAGATGGTCGATATTTATGGGGTGAAAAAAGCCCCGTGCATTCCTGTCCTCACGATGCCTTGGCTGAGCGGGAAAAGTGACATGAAAATCGAAGGCCAGCCCGCGCTTACGCAGAACTGTACTCATCAGTGTCTGTATTGCGGGCATATTCAAATCGAAAATGACGGTCAGGAACTTGATTAATAGCTGCAATTCACCACTTTTCAGGATAATGCAAAAATGCGCTGGTGAGAGAATAGCTATCTTCTCCACCAGCGCATGAATAGGTTATCTTCAAATGGCTGACATCATATCAGGTACCGCAAAAGGTTCGGTATGAGCAGTTGGATTTCTCAGGCAATGTAGAGTAAATAGCCTGTTCGTCAGAATAAGCGTAAGGGTTCGAAAGAACTTCCAGAAGCTGCTCCATCACCTGGTAGTCTTCTCGTTCCACCGCAGCCTCCAGTGCTTCTTCTACCCGGTGATTGCGCGGAATTATGGCAGGATTGCTGCTGCGCATTAGTTGACGCCAGGTGGCTTGCGATTCCTGCTGTCTGCCCAGCCTCGCCTGCCATTGCTCATGCCACTGGGTAAAATCCGCAGTGCCGAACAGGACCGTATCCTCCAGCTCGTCCAAAGTTAAAGCACGGAACGTATTAGTGTAATCCGCACGATGCTTTTGCATTATACCAAGCAGGTCTTGAATGAGCGATTCATCCTGCGGCTCTTCGTTTAAGATTCCCAACTTCGCTCTCATTCCGGCAAGCCAATGACGGTGAAACAACTCTGAAAAATCTGCAATCGCATCCTCGGCCAGTTTGATAGCCTGCTCCGTGTTTTCATGCAGCAACGGCAACAGGGTCTCAGCAAATCTTGCGAGATTCCATGCAGCAATACGCGGCTGATTGACATAAGCGTAACGGCCCTGAATGTCAATGGAACTGAATACCGTCTCAGGGTCATAGGCATCCATGAAGGCGCAAGGACCATAATCAATGGTTTCTCCGCTAAGGGTCATATTGTCGGTGTTCATTACCCCGTGAATAAAACCAACGAGCTGCCATTTGGCAATTAGCTCGGCCTGGCGCTTGATCACTCCCTGGAGCAGGGACAGGTAGCGGTTGTTCGCAGCAGCAACTTCCGGATAATGTCTTTCCAATGTGTAATCAGCCAAGATCCGGAGATTCTGGGTAGTGTCCCATGCTGCCACGTATTGAAAGGTGCCGACACGAAGATGACTGGCAGCTACACGAGTCAGAATAGCACCGGGCTGCTCCGTTTCCCGGATGATCGACTCCCCTGTTGTAGTTACGGCCAAGCTGCGGGTGGTAGCAATACCTAGCCCATGCATCGCTTCACTCATGATGTATTCACGAAGCATCGGCCCAAGTGCCGCCCGGCCATCGCCACGGCGAGAGTATGGCGTTCTGCCTGAGCCCTTGAGCTGGATATCAACCCGCTCCCCCAAGGGAGTAATCTGTTCGCCAAGCAGCAGAGCACGACCGTCTCCTAACATGTTAAAATGTCCAAATTGATGTCCTGCATAAGCTTGAGCAAGAGGCGCAGCACCTTCGGGAGCCTGGTTGCCAGCCAGCACTTCTACACCATCATTCCGTTGTAGCGCCGCACCGTTCAACCCCAGTGATGCTGCCAACGGATGATTAAGCATGATCAGCTTCGGTGAACGAACAGGAGTTGGGTTGAGTCTTGTAAATAATGATTCCGGCAGACGAGAATAACTGTTGTCGAAGTTCCACCCTGTATCTTTTATTTCTTTTTTCTCCGTCATAATGTCTCCTTCTTATGTTGTGGTATTCCCGTGGGTTGTCCCTTTTAGTCTCTACTTTTGTCCATTTATTATCCACTTTTCACTATACTATTCTGGTCTTTAGCGGGAAAAGGCAGCCGAATCATCCGGTTACCTTTTTATTTTTGATTATTCAAATATCGCTATCCCAGAGCTTCGGTAGCGCCTCGACGCTTACTACATCTGATTAAGAGTGGTCACGTAATAATGAGACTCGGCAGAAACCTCAAACCCTATCGACTGATAGAGATTTTAAGCACGTCTGTTTTGAGTGACTACCCCCAGCCGTATCTGAGTACATTGCTTGTTAAGCAAGAGATTAACTACACAAGCCAGAATTTCACGGCCATATCCTTTGCCTTGGTAGGCTGGGAGTACACAGAAATCATGAATGACGGCCAGGCCTGTATGAACATGATTAACCCTGACCATTCCAATCGGCGCCAAGCCATCTACAGCGATATAAGTAACGCGTTCAGGTTCATTTGTATGTGCAAAATAATTCCTTGTCCAGGATTCTGAATCACCGAAGGCTTGGGATGAACATGTAACCATAAATTCAAAATCCCCAGCTTCCTCTAACCGCAATATTAAGCCAGAGTAGTGTAACGTAGCAGCTTGAAGCCGAGTTAAATTCATGGAGAACTCAGATGTACTAAAGCTTCCACCCCAATGTCTTATGCAATCAATACCAGGCTTAGAATTGGATGGAACCCTAAAACGGCAAGTTTGGATCCCCAGCAATTGCAGCTCTGCTGCAGCACTTTCCATTAAGTGGCTGAATACACCTCGGCGGCGATAGTCTGGATGAACCATACCGTTCATATTGGCTTCAATTCCATCCGAGGTATACCAACTGAGAAAGCCAATGAATTGGTTGTTGATTTGGCACAGAAGAGCCTGATCTCCACCGTTTTCCTTAAGGCTTTCCAAGCCTACTCTCAAGCTGGCCCCGTCGAATTCCTTACATTGTTGTTCTAACAGTCGAATTTGAGCCATTTGATGACTTGAAAAGTCATTCATTTTAGTGATTTTATACTTTTGCATGTTGGTTGTAGTTACCTCGTTAAGAAGGAAACACGCAGTTTAAGGACGAGTAGGCGCTATCCTTCTAAAAACTGTCCGTTTGTTCATGGTTACCAATTGAACCGCCTCCTTGATATCGTATAACGACAATTTTAACTTAATATTGAAACAAATCAATGTCATCACAAAATTGAGCTACGATAGCAGTTGAATTCTTCACAGGAAATCTTCACGGGCTGGTGTAAAAGCATCCAGCAGCATGCCATCATCCTCCAGTGGGATGCAGCCATGGAGAACATCGGATGGAAAATGGATGCTGTCGCCCTCTTTGACGATTTGTACATCTTTTGTTTTCCCGTCATCAATCATGAACTGAAAACTGCCCTTCAATACATAAGTGACCTGTTCATGGACATGCTTGTGAAGCGGGATTTCCCCTTCTTGGGCTTTAGCAAAAATCACTTTGGTATACATAATCTGATCGCTGTGTGCCAGCACTTTCCGAGTCGTATTGGCATCCACCGCATCTAATTGAATATGTTCATCTTTAAAAAACATGAAGCATTCCTCCTCATAAATTTTGTTTTAATAAACGCTAATAAACCGATTTAGTTAAAACCAACGAAATATAGCCCATAATAAAATAGAAAGGGAAGTGAAGTCAGGATCGGCGAATGTCACCCCTTCTACTCCCAGAAAGGAAAAGAGCGGCAAGGTAAGAGCAGGCAGCAGACAGAGCAGGAATCCATTGAGACAGCTGGAAATGACGGCACCTCTGAAGCCACCGCTGGAATTGCCGAATATGGCTGCTGCACCTCCAGCCAGGAAGCAGGCCATAATCCCTGGGACAATAACAGGCAATCCAATAAGTGGGAAGAGGAAGACGCAGGCCACCCCCGTGAAGAAGCTGACCAAGAAGCCTACCAAAGCGGAATTAGGTGACTTGTCGAAAAGAACCAGCACATCCACTCCAGGGATTGCTCCAGGAGCGAACACTTGGGAAAACCCTTTGAAAGCGGGTACAATTTCTGTGGTGAATAGCTTAACACCTGCTTTTGCAATATACAAACCAGCTGCAAAAATAGCTGCCTGTTCAAGGATGAAGACGATATATTCCTTTCCTCCAGACAATTTGCTGACATAGGCGGGACCAGCTATCAGTCCGGACACCAGCAAAAGTACAAGCATCGTCAAGGTAGTCGCCACATTGGAATCCCGCAAAAAGTTGATACGGTCGTTTATTTTTACATTTTCAGTATCATATTCACGGTTGCCGAATATTTTCCCGAGATAGGTCCCGATAATGTATGAGGTCATGGAAGCATGGGCAATCGTATATTCATCTGACTTGATAATATTTTTGCTGGCGTTCCGAAGCAGGTAGGGGAAAATGGCCATATAGCTCCCGATTGCCAAAAAACCGACGATAATCGTGATCAACGAACTGAAACCGAGACCTTTCATAACAGCTGTTGCGGCAAAGCTCATGAACAGAATTAAGTGAAGGGAAAGGTAAATGTATTTGAACCTGGTTAGACGTGCAAGCACAATGTTGAGGATCATGGAAAAAAGCAAAATGAGCGCAGCATCCGCACCGATCTGATCAATAGTCAGTGACATGATGGCTTCATTGCTTGGTACGACACCTTTGAGGTCGAAAGCAAAAGAAAAAATTTGGCTGAAGTTGGTGAGAACTCCTCCTAATATCCCTCCGCCGACTTTGATCATGGTGAAGCCCATAAAAGAAAGGGTCGTTCCCGTAATGATTTCGGGTACTTTCTTCCTCTGGAAAATGAGGCCGAGAAGCGTCACGATCGCAATAATGATGGATGGCTCCTTGATAATACTCATAAACAGTTCCATAGTTATCTCCGTCTTCTTTCTCCTATTTTATTTTCCTTCTGCTTGCATGGGCATTACTAAATCGATTTAGTCATTATGAAAAAATTTTAATTATAAAAAACAATAAATATATAGGGAAAACAAGCACGGGAATGGAAATAGAGTTTATTCTAAGAAATGATAAGATAATTTCAGCTTATCCAGTATATTGAATTGGAGGTTGTTTGAATAATGATAAAATATAAATATAAATTGAAATATATGGATGAATTCAATATAGTTGTATTGGATTTTGACGAAGAAAAATCACTGGAATTCGCCAATATGATAAGTGATCCCTTAGGATCTGATATACCTTGGAGATTTAAAGATTTGAGAAATGATATTGATAATTATGTTGATTTATTAAGGGGAAATATATCCGAATATAGACATGGAGGAAATGCATCAAGCGTTATATCCTATAGAGACTATACAATAATTGAAGATCCATTTTATGACGAGGAAGAAGATGAAATTGAACCGATCTGTAAATTAGAGACAGTTGAATTTGTGAAAATTATATTAGTATGGGCTTATGAAACTTATAAATATAAAAGCGAGAGGGGGGTGATTGCTCGAGAGGAGGCAGAAATGGTTATGAATTGGATTAAACAAGAAATGATAAAAGTTAAGAGTATAGAAAATAACGAATTAACATAACAAACACTGAGAAGCTTATTCCTATAAGAGTAATAATTTGGAATAATCTTCTCAATATGTAGGCAGGTATATCAACAGTCTTTTATAATATTGAAACATTACATAAATTTTGATTTAGGTAACGTAGACGATACGGACTAAGATCGTTTTCTCCTTAGGGGACGGGTAAAGGCTCATCAGAGATTGATATGAGTCAAAATTTAATGGACCAGATTCTTAATAGGCATTCCGTAAATAGTACAAGAAAGCAACTTCCATATCTTCAAAAATTGATGAAATGTTAGGTAAAAGTCTTTCTTTAATAAAGATTGGTCAGACGACACGCCTGTTGAATAACCAAAATAAGTAACTCAAT
>NZ_ASSB01000358.1:0-31039 GCF_000520755.1 Paenibacillus sp. 1-18 | reverse complement strand
TTCGTTCTGTTACATCGCCAAGTTGATATTGCCATAGGTGGTATTGTCTTTTTTTGATCATACGTTTCCTCCGATATTTTTATTTTCTGCTATACGTAACAAATGTTCCTAAACATTATATCGAATATACGTTTGTATTAAAAGGCTTATTTCGGAAAAAATTTCCTTGAAGAGAGAGAAGTTCATGTTCTAAATACAGCGTGAAGAAGCAAGACGAGAAGACCCAGCATCTGTTGCTGGGCCTTGGAATTTGAGAATTTTACTGTCAACTTGATAGAATCTTAAAAAATCAGTACAAAAGGATTTTTCCGCCCACTCATATGGAAGCAAAAAGAATGTGAATTGATGATTTTCAGGCTTTATGTCCACTCAAGTACATCAGAAGTTAATTCATATTAACTAAATTTTATTAGCATATTAATATTCTTCTATTAACTTAGATGATAATTATCTAATTTCACTAACAATATTCTGATTTACTTTCATTCAACCAATTTGCAAACTCTTGATATAGTTCATCATAACCGATCATTTGATCTTTGTTTAAATCAGGAAATAGTTGGATAAAAACGTAAGGGAAATCCTCCGTCTTTACCTGTGCTTCTGTATCTCGCGAATAAACGCATAAAACACTGCTTATAACAGATCTTCTACGACTTTGAACGGTATGTTCACCTCGGTAAAAGATATTTTGGTATTTGGATAACTGAATAGCTACAATACTTGTAAAGGCATCACTGAATAACGATTTGTATTTGCGATGCTTCGCATCTAAAACTAGCATTGAAATAAAGACATGGTGCTCACCTTTTTTATACAAGTCAATACGGATATCTGGTTGAATCAATTGAGAAGCAAAGAAATCATCATTATAAACTTTTGCATCTTCCCTCAGATGAATCACCTTATCATACCAAACATGAGCGACTAAATCTTCATTTTCCAGTTCGATACAAAATCCTGAGTCTAGCTCCTGTAATTTTTCTAAGTCACACGTATCACTTATACCAAAGCCATACTTCTGAAGCATACTGACAACTTGAAAATAAACAAACTGCTCATAGATTTTCCATGTTGGCTTTAGAATTTGCACTACATGTTTAGAATTTCCATCATCAAAAATTGATTTTTTACAATCTACATATAATTCGTAAACATCCCTATAATTTCTGTTTTTTAAATGTATTCTTTTTCTTATCAGTTCAACTTCCTTTAAATTAGTTGATGTGAGAATGAAAGTTAATCTGCCAATAATATTATTAATCAATTTTCTCCATTTTACTAATATTGCAATTTTGCGCTCTGCACTTTTTATGTCATCAGAAAGTCGGAAAATTGTAGAATGCAATGAATCTTTGGATGCCTGAGAGATCTCTCTTTCGTTCCAAAGCACTGCTCTTCGCTGTTCCCTTTGAAGTTTCTCTTCTTCCTTTGAATGAATAATCATTAATTCACGCTTATAATCTTCTTCTAATTCCTTTTCTATATTTAACATATCATTTTTCCATGAAATAAGAATATGCTTAATCCATCTGTTTTCAGGTATATTTACAGACAACACCTTTTTTTTATTCAATTCCATAGATGTTCCACGTATAGTTTTCCAACGCAAGCTCTTATGATCTGTCTTTTTCTGATATAAATTTGGAACATAATCTGTGATTACTTGTTCAGGTATGCTTCTTTGCAACCTAGAAAGAGTTGAGACTATTTTTTCTTTTTTATTCACCAAGGTAAGAACATAATCGTAATATGATTTTGATTTAAGAACTAAATAATCACTGCTAGTCGATTTTGAAGTATACATAAGTTCATAACAAATACCTTCAACTTCTTTTTCTAGTAGCAGATGCAAGTGTTGTACTTGGTCGATACTCAAATGAATTGGCGCGACAAAAATGCCAGAAATATAACTTTTATTTTGATAGTGAACCTCAATAAAATAAACGCCCATTCTCCACGGAAACTCTCGTTTACTTTCATTTTTATATAAATAATCATTATTATTTCTTTGACTTATCGGCACAGTGAACAATATCTGTTGTCCTATTTCATCGTACGTACTTGTTTCAATTACCACTTTAGCATTATAGTCAAAATTATGTCCTTCTTTTGAATATAATCGAACACCGATCTGTACTCCTTCTTTGACTTGGATTAGATTTCGAATAGAATTAGCCGCTACTTCCTGATGTCCGTCCCAAAAATCAGTTACATTTTTAATTTGATGTTCTTGATTTCCAGTAAAGAATTCCAATACAAACGGCAAAGCATCGTCTTTATAATACATACCCGTTCCTCGTCAGTTCTTTGGCTTTCTGAAATAAAAAATTTAGCGAAGTTTTAAATTCAGCTTCATCAGTTCTTTCTTCCATTAGAAGTCTAGCTATAAGTCCTTGTTGATAGCGATTACTCTCAAGTTCAAAAGTACCAACCAACTCTTGCATTTGTTCGCGATGCCCACGAATTTTAGTTAAAATACGTTGTTTAATTTGGTAATCAAAAGCGGTCTGCCTTGTAACCAAAGGGTTGCCATCATAATCACAAGGAATATTAGACAAATATTTCCCGATACCCTTTGCAGTCCTAAAACTTACTCCTATTTGAGAATCATACTCACGTATTAGATCATGCAAACTATCAAGCAATGAAATTTCAGTTTCCTCTAGATGTTCCTCTTTGTTCATCCAGTCATTCCGGTATATATTCCGGTTAACAGTAGTTTCCCTATCATATTCATTATTGTCTTTTTCTTTAGCAACATAGGCTTCCCCAAATGTTAATTTTTCTAAAAAGATTACATTCATTCGATCAAGCATACGATTTGAGAAGTCTTTGGTCGTTTCATCAAAGTTTGCTGTACCTACAAAGAGTATATTATCATTTATAGGAATTCCACCTTTTAATTTTCTATTGTAACAAACAGCATCTTGACTGAAAATTTGCAGTTTCCGTTGTTCTTGGGGAAGCTCCAGCAATGAAACAAATGGACTGAAATAGTGCTCTACTTGTCCTAAATTCATCTCATCAAAAAGCACCATAAACAGTTCGGTTTTTTCCTCATTAGCTCGTTCAAGAAATGAAACAAGCCCTGTTTCACTTTCCATAAAAATACCCAACTGATGATTTAAATATCCAAGAATATCTGTTGGTTCCGTATAAGAAGGAGAAATGGGGACAATTAATAAATTTTTATCTTTTTTAAGTCCAAGTGCTTTAGCATAAAGTAAAGCAAGCTGAGTTTTACCTGTTCCACTCATTCCACCAAGAACAGCCATATTTCCAGTCTTTAATGCAGTATGGAAATTAATCAAAGCTTCCTCTTCTTGATATATGAGTCCTTCTTCTAATGCCAATCCTTTTAACCTTTCGATAAAGTCAACTTCACTCAAAGTCGTATTTTCCTCAATACTATAACCTTTTTTCCTATCTTTTTCTTCTTTTCTTATTGTTTCTTGCTGACCAATTGAAGAACCATGTGTATTAAAATGATCTCGTAGTTTTCCGGCAAATTTTGCAGATATGAACCCGAGTTCACGATATGCACATTTAATTTCATCCCAAAATTCAGTGAACTCGCTTAATGGCAATTTTTTGATAAGCTCAGGTTTCGTTGCATAATATGTAGTCATATTCTGAGCGCTAGATTGGAGAATATCTTGTTCTGGAATAAAATACAAAAAACCATCACAAAGAATAAACTCTGGTATTTCCATATGATTTGGATAATCCACAAGCTGAATTGGTGTATTTTCCATACATGCTTTTTCAAATCGAACAGCAGGTACTCCTTTTTTCACCTGAGGAATAGTAATGTAGTCATTAGCGTCTACTTTATCGTCGGAAACCAAAACAATTTCGAAGTTATAATGATATCTATGTCCGGTGTTATCATTGCGATTTGACAATTTTGGTTTAAATAAAATTAACTTTCCCGATAAATGTTCTCTTAAAAACTGCACTTTATCCGGCTGCTCGTAATATTTTATACTCTGTAAGTATCTACTATTGCGATCATCAAAAGAAACATAACATTCTTTCGGCTCTTTTCCTAAACTATTTAATATCTTAGGCTCATCACTTACAGCCTGTAAATAAAATACTATTATACAGTCATTTCTGTGACTTTTTGTAACCGACCTTCGGTCTTGTCCTAACGGTGGTATAATATTAGGGTCAGAATCATCTGCTAATCTCCCCAATATATAGCAATTATTTATCTCTCGTTTAGTTTTATCATTAATTTCAATTAGCGTCATAGTTCGTATTCCTCCATGTCTTCGTCCTTAAAGATATCTATATACTGTCTAATTAATTCGAGATTATCACTGTATTCTTCAAAATTAAAACCACTTTGTAAAAAAAAATGTCTGATATCTACCCATTCTCTCGTATTTGTAAAACACCTTCGGTCAATGAACCATATTTTGTCCTTTAGATTATTTATACTTCCATTTTGCTTCTCTTGTAACAAAAATTTTTTCGTAAAAGCGTTCTTCTTAAATAGCGTCTTTATTTGGATATCTGTCGTGTCTGTTATTATTACAGCCTGATTGATTTCTGGTACTAAAACATCCATTATGTGTTTATATTCGTTTAATACCACTAATTCACGTTCAATTCCTCTTCGTTCTTCCTTTAATCTTTCAACTTCATCATCCTTAATCTGCAACTTGTATTTTATAACTTCTAATTGTTCTCCAATTTCATTTGAATGAGCGGATAGTTCGTGATTTAACTTTCTTTCTAAATCCAACTGGTTGTTTAAATTTTCTAATTGATTCTCAGAAACGGAATGATCCATTAGAATATGATCTAGCTTTTCTTGAGCATACCTCTCTTTCTCCTTTTCATACAGTCGATAAACTCCATATTTAAGCTGCTCAAAGCCATATAAGTGTACTAATAAAAACATTCCAATAAATCGTTTGACTTGATCTAAACCTGTGACATATGCCAATCTAAGATCATCGGATTTATTCTCTAGATTTTTTTTGATTTCATCTAGATGTTTATTTTCTCCAATTTCATGAATGAAATTAGTATAATCCTCAATTTTCGGAAATTCTTCTTCCTGCATAAGCAGTTTAATCGTCAAGTCCCTAGTTGAAAATAATCCAAAAAAGATATCTCTTCCTTCTACTGCATTAGTTTTTATATGATCGTTATATTCTCGATAATTGTCTTGAAACCATTGGTGCAATAGTGCCAACTTTTGGTATGGTTTTAGTGATGGATGTACACTTATTCCAAGCATAAATTTGTTAATATCACTTTTATTTAAATCAGTCGTCTCATGTTCTACTTCCTTTGTTATGCGTTCATAAAACAAATGAATCGGTACTTTCCCTCTTGAAATTTTTTTGGAACCAATTCCTTTTGCAAGTGCACTATAAACGAGTTCCCTTATTTGTTCTACCGATCTGCTCGATAAATAATCTTTACGAAAACCATTAATGTTCAAATTAAATAGGCTGCATATTTGAAGCATGTCAGATTTAGACATTATCTTCGGCAGCCACTCACTTTCATGCATACATTATATCTCCTTCTTCTTAAAGTGATACATTTTCCATCTGATAAGAGGAATTTTAGAGAAATACAAAACATATACGGATTATATAAATTATGCTATGTTATGAATAATATTTTTTCCAATTCATTATGTCTTCTTTCTACATATTCTTGACCTCCTCACAAAAGGACTATATACCTAATAAAAAATCTCAAAAAAATATTTCCCTACTAAAATCTGCATAAATCTTCTTTATTCCTTAAACTATAGCATATATAAGGAGATATATGGAACAAAAAAAGCCCTTGTTTAATACCAAGGGCCTAATTTAGAGTATGTGCACAATTTTTGTGAATTCTAGTTTAATCCCGATTAATGAAGCTTATTTAAAATGCTCTATACCACCACCGTAGACGCCACTCGTAAATGGAGGTTCGTGAAGGATATGTCCCTCCAGCTCTCTGTCTTTTTTCCTATTGACTCGGTCATCACTCACGCTAGAATAACATTTTCTCTTAGTAGAACTCATGCTTAAAAGGATTTGACAGAGCCCTCTGTAACCTTATTTATCTAATAAGCTTCTCTATTTTTTCAAACCATACAGTTTCCCATAACATCATCGAATGTTCCTCAAACCATTCGGACCATGATGCAGGATTTTTCTCAATAACTCGATTATTATTCTCATGCATTACTATTTTATAAATTAATCTTTTTACAACCTCAAATAAACTCCCTATATCCCCCTCAAATATCTCTGAGAGATCCCACCATTTACTCATACTTGGATGTCCACCAAAGAAATTCCTTAAATCATATAGCCGAGTAAGTAAAACTTTTTCAGACACAGTCATTCCAAATGCATTTAAAGTTAATTCTCTTTGATTATTTGTTCCATTGATGCTCATACGCTCTCTTGCATATTGCTGTATAACATCCACTGTCTTATCCAGAGAAGTAATAGCTTCCTCATCGAATTGCCCATCATATAGCTTGCAGGCATTTATGTAATTAAAGAAGATTCTATGAATAAACGGGTCTAGAGCATTTATTTTATTTACCCAAAAAATTAGACTTCTTTCTCTTGCTCCATACTCATAATGAAATCTTATCTTAGTTTCTCTCATAAAAGCTAAAATAAAATCATCTTTTACTCGTTCATCTTTAGGAATAGTGAGATTATACAGACTATCGCCTCTAAAATCACATGAACGACCATAAACGATATTTAAGGAAGACATCACATCAACCATACGACTTCTAGCAACATATTGAGAAGCAAAATGAAAAAACCATGAAATAGCATCATAAACGTACTCATCCTTGCAGATTTTACTAAGTCCTTTATCCCAAGAGGGCATTAGCACGCCGACAAATAAACTTTCACGTTTATCATTGGGTGCAACTATAAGTTCATCTGAGATAAGACTAAAATTTAAATTTTCGGAATCAACAAGATTTCTTATCATTATTTGCACTCTACTATCACAGTCGGTAATATGATTATTTAATACCTGAGTCAATGAATTAGTAAACTTATTAATACTATTTAAAGGAACGTTAGCTTGAGCCCATTGACAAAATTTACTCTTAAATTTGTTTGTATTTTGATGCATTTAGGTTTCCTCCATGAAGTACTATATTGGAGTAAGATTTATTGAATAATCCCAAATTAAATTATAACAAAAAACCCCTTACATATATTAGGAAGGATCGCCCTAGTACCGATTGCATCTTTTATATTAGTTTCTCCTGACAACATTGAACAGCACTTCTCGTATCCCTTGTGAATGAAGATAATATATGTTCCCGCACTCAACCCTAAAGCGTTTTTTTGAATGCAGGAACATATTCAAGTTGCTCTTAATCCCTTGTGCATCACTGCT
Organism: Paenibacillus sp. 1-18; assembly: GCF_000520755.1. Lineage (NCBI taxonomy): Bacteria > Bacillati > Bacillota > Bacilli > Caryophanales > Paenibacillaceae > Paenibacillus > Paenibacillus sp. 1-18. Next base: position 23,638 of record NZ_ASSB01000358.1, on the reverse strand, counting down.
TCTCATCTCGATATATACTACCACGCACTCCACGTACCCTGTGCGGTGATGATAATTGCCGTATTATCCTCCAACTATTTTGCACCAGAATTTCTATTACATCATTTCAGCAGATGGCCACTTTTAATAATTTCACAAAAAAAGTTATTGCATTTATTCTCCACTAAAGCTTTTGGCCCATTCAGCAACCCTACGACTACTTTCTTCTTCTGACAAATCCTCGATCCTAGTCATAATAGACCATCTTACTCCAAAAGGATCCAATATACTTCCGAATCGATCACCTGAAACAAAGTTTGCAACCTTTTCCCTTACTTTTGCTCCTCTTGCTACCGCATTTTCAAATACCTGATCAACATTCATTACGTAAATTCCTAAAGAATAACACGCATTGTCTCCATCTGGCGGCAAGACCAATTGATATGCCGGATTCGCTGCTCCCAATTGCAAAAAACCATTTCCAAAATCTAATTCCGCATGAACAATGATTTTATTGCCATTCTCATCAGGATATTCGGTAATATCCTTAACCCTTGCATTGAAAACCGTTTTATAGAACTCTATTGCTTCAGAAGGATTCTTCACTGTTATAAATGGGGTAATAGATGTAAAACCGTTGGGTATTCCATTCTTTGTATATCTTCCTGACACTCCCATATATTCTCTGCTTTCAGTCATTTTTACTCCTCCTTTAAATGATCGTAACAGTTCAGTTTTATGCTTATACCTTTATTGGATTGAATTCATCAACTCATAGTAATATTTGGATGCGCGAGTCTTATTTAGACTATACCACGCTTCTAATGTTTTAGAAGAAAACACACCCAGAGCTTTCAAAACGTGTACGGAAAATTCCAACGGAGCTGTTCCAGATGCAGTGATCAGTTTTCCATCCGTTATAGCAGACTCCATTTTGTAATATTTTTCGCCCGTGTATGTGGGACAGGTCATTTTGAGGTATTCCAGATCATTGCTTGTATGCCAACGTGAATTCAGCAATCCTGCCTGGGCAAGTCCTATGGTAGCACCACAAATCGCAGCAACCCATATACCTTCCTCTAAACACCTCTCAACGATTTTTAAAATCGGTTGGTGAATGGTTTCTGTCCATGTATTTCCACCGGGTAAAATCAATGCATCCGTGCTTTCAATACTGCACTCATCCAGTTTGATGTCAGGCAGGATTTTCAATCCGCCCATGGTAGTTACAGGGGACTTCTCAATTCCCACAGTAACTATTTTGGATGGAATCAGCCCCTTTTTATAATATCTTCCCGAGTTCAGTTCGGCAGTTAAGTAACCTATCTCCCAGTCTGCCATGGTGTCAAATACATAAAGATATACCGTACTATTCATTCACAAGTTCTCCTTATTTTATAATTTATCAAGTGATACCAACCCTCGGTAATCCATGATTATCCTCATTATAAAAAAGCTTCACTGACATCTGCTGTCAGTGAAGCTTTTAACGTTGTTAATATTCCATTAACTCCGACGCAACAGCAACAAGCTTTTTCTTCAAACTCTGTGGTTCGATGACTTGAATGGATTTCCCGTAGGGTAGAGTAAATAAGGGACATAGGTATGAAGTGATTTTTCATCAAGCAAAAAGATGGCTTGATTGGATGTCCGCTCTTTCAGATGATGCCCCAAAAGCCAATGCAGGCATAAGTCATCCAATGCCTCTGACCTGCCTCCGATAATTAAAGAAATTAAACCGTCCTTGCCCACTAAATCAGGCAACAGATTTTGCATAAAAAATACACGAGCCGAAAAAGCCTCGGGACGCTTAAATATGATTGGAGTACGCTTGATTTGTAGAATCCGCTCTGCCCGAAAGCTACGGATCTCATTTCTTAGGTGGCAAAATGCAACAGTATACCATTTGTTGTTCCAGTAAACCATTCCATAGGGGTCTATCCCCCTATTTTTGAGTTGTTCTTGATGGCTTGTGCGATAATCCATTTCTACAGAGAATTCGTTGGCTACAGCCTGCTCCAATTCTGCCAATACCGGCTGAAGAGAAGGATCTCCCATGCGGTTTATAACTTCAAATCCGGCTAAATGACGGCTAAGTATACTTTCCTGCTCTTTGATTCGAATACATTACGTATGATTTAGAAGTGGGTTTATATAAATTGGCTTTGGGTACTCCCAAGATGTTGCCCCATGCAAAATTTTGGACAGAGAGAATCCATCGGACACTTTTAAATTCAAAGGATTTATTAATTTCTTACGGTGAGGCTTTGGAAAAATTCGAAAGTCCGACTAAACAGAGAATCAAAGAAATTTTAATGGTGATTAAGGAAGACGATCCAGATTTATATTTAGATAAGGCTAATTCTCTATTAGAAAAATTAAGCTAAAAAGGGGTATCTGGCGGATTAGTATACACACAGTTAGCCCTATAATAGATTTTGAAAAAATGTGTCGTGACCACGATCACGGTTTAGTCTGTAAATTTAAGGTTAAAATTACCGTGATTGAACACAAAGAAAAAACAGGGAAGTGTACAAAGATGAAAAGAACTGATTTACCTCTTGTTTATTCATGTTCTGGATGTTCCTCCGCAGCACAAACCGCTAACATGATCGCTATAAAAATGGATCGTGAAAAAGTCGCTGAAATGTCCTGCATTGCTGGTGTTGGTGGGGATGTCAAACCACTTGTCAGAACAGCAAAATCGGGACGTGACATCATTGCAATTGATGGCTGTCCCTTGTCCTGCTGCAAGAGTTGCTTAGCAAGGCATGAGGTTCAACCCAAACATCATTTCCTGCTGTCTGACTTTGATATACCCAAAATAATAGGAGAAGATCCTAACCCCAATCATTACAGGAATGCTTACACACAAATCTTAGAGCAAATTGGACAATAATTCTTTCAAGGTGTTGCGACAGTGTACAGTAAAAGTGTTACTGGCGTAAGCATCAAATAGCCCCCACCAGTTTCAACTAGATGAGGGCTATTTGATGCTGAATTATGATTTAACAAGTTAGCGGAAGTGATGCTGACCGAGGTAACAGCTTGTCCCAAGCTCCTGGATGGTCGCCGGAAAACCAATCGATTGATCTGGTTCATCCTTCGCAAGCGGCCATGGAGCAAATCGCGAAGATTGTATGCTGCGATCGAAAAGACCCCGGTGACGGGGTCTGTTTTCTATGTCCAACTGTAATTAAATATGTCAACATCCGTTGGCCATAACATGCGGCGGATGGGGCATTCCTTTCCGGATCCACCACTCAATTACCCCTACATAACAGCATATCGCAACATAACATCTTCACTTAAATCCGCATTTCTTCCGCTGTCTCGGTCAATCTCGCCTTTGAATCCTTCCATAAACGAAGCAAGAAGCCGAGTTCTGAAAATCATTGTAGCGGAGATTGGAGGGATGCAGTCATTAGTTGCTTATCGCAAAGAATTGAGCTGTCTTTATAATTGTGAAACAAACAACCCCGGCCGAAAGGCAGGAATCATCACATTACATGCCGTTTTCTGCGCCATCGTCGCGCAACCTTACAAGAGTGTAAGGCAATTGTCATCTAGATCAATGGTATCAACCTAGCTGCTCCTCTATACTAATCCATTGATAGGATTATTTTTAAGGGGGAGTTGGCGTGAGGTTTTTTGAAATGCTGCTATTCTTTTCAAGTGCTTGTTTGTTGGCACTCCTGTTCATTTTCAATCAACGTATCCGAAGATCAGCTTTGCTCCTGACAAGCGGAGCAGGCTCCATTTTTTTAGTGATACATTTGCTTGTCGAAGGATACAGGGTTCAGCTTTTATTTTTATACGGATTTACGATCCTGATGCTTATGCTTTCGCTTATAGACGTTTTCATAAGGCCGAAAGTCGTTCGGACTGCCTCGCGAATCCGTAGGGTGCTGGGCCGCCTTTTTATCGTGATTGGGCTAATCGCAACGGGGTGCTTCCTCTATGTGTTTCCCGTATTCGACTTTCCGGCGCCAACCGGCGAGTTGAAGGTAGGCACGCAAGTCCTTCATTTCATCGATCCAAGCCGGGAGGAGACATTTGGCAAAACCGCGACAGGCAAGAGGGAATTGATGGTTCAGGTATGGTATCCGGCTCAAGCTGGCACTGGCAAGTATGCTCCCTTTATTCCCGATACCCAGATTTTACGTTATATGGCCGCGAACTATGGCCTTCCCGGGTTTACTTTTCAACACCTGAAGTACGTATCCAGTCATGCTTATTTGGGGGCCGAAGTCTCTTCGGCACAGACTTCATACCCGCTGATCCTTGCGAATCCCGGCAACGGCTCTTCCAGGTTCCTCCACACGTCGCAAGCCGAAAATCTCGCGAGTCATGGATATATCGTGGCAGTGATTGACCACACCTACAATACATTTGCAACCGAGTTTCCGGACGGTCGAATCACGACCAGCACAACCAACGACTTATTCTCGCCCGACCATGATTACCGGACGGAAAGCAGAAACCGCGACAAGTTGGGAAAAGTTTTAACCGGCGATGTGGCGTTTGCGCTGGACCAATTCGAGCTCATCCAATCGGGGCAGATTCCAAGTCATCTAAAAGGAAGGATTGATCTCGGTCATGTCGGGGTATTCGGTCATTCCATCGGCGGAGCGACGGCCTATGACGCTTCTTACGATCCGCGAATCGCGGTTGGAATAGACTTTGATGGAGGACTTTATCGACTGCGTGACAGAGAGGGTCTGCGAAAGCCGTTTTTGTTCATCAACTCGGAAAGCTATTTTGAAAAATTAAAAATGGTGATGGATAACCGGGTCTACACGGATGCAGAGCTTAACCGTATGGGATCAACAAGAGAGTGGGAGGATCAAGTAACGGAAGATAAAAAGTTGGAGCTTGAACGGATGCGCGAAACGGTCGACGAAGGGGGGCAAGTCCTCTATATCGAAAATACGGAGCATTTGAATTTTGCCGACGTACAGTTCATTTCTCCGATTTTCAAAATGCTGGGCATTACAGGAAAGATTGCGCCCGAAAGAGCGAATTCCGTTATCAATGCCTATATGCTGGATTTCTTCGATATGTATCTGAAAAATCAAGGCGGAATCTTAATGAAAGGACCGGATAGCCGCTTTCCGGAGGTGAAGTTCGTAACCTCGCTATTTTAAAATACGGAACAGGCTACCGATTTTGATATGCCCCCCTTCAAGTAGACAGGTTTAATAAATAAACCGCTACTTGAAGGGGAGCTTTCCTTTGTTTAAGAAGAACGAATACAATGCGATTGAGAAGCTAGCCATCATACAGGAGTTAAAAGCAGGACAGAGCAGCCGTGTGGAAGTAGCAAAAAACATAACATCAGCGTTACCACCTTAGTGAAATGGCAACATCGCTATGAGTTGTACGGAATTGAGGGGTTAGAAATTCATTCCCACACTCGGAATTATTCTGCAGAACTTAAACTTCAAGCGGTTCAGGATTGTCTCTCAGGTGAGTATTCGCAATACGAAATCATCGATAAATACAAGATCGCCAGCCGAACACAACTCTCAGATTGGGTGAAAAAGTATAAGGAGCACGGTCCGGATGATTTGCGCCGCTCGTAGGTAATTTGTTCAGACCGCGGCTTTTCACCAGCAGGTGCTGCAATCATTTCGGCTTCGTTGAACAACGGGAGTTCTAATTGATCCGGATGCGTCTGCTCGCTGAAAGCACCGAAACGCTTCCTCTGCGCTAAGCGGAACTGCTCTTCGTACCATTTGAGCTTGGCCGATAGTTCGATGATTTGTCGTTGTAGGGATTCCACGGTTGGCGTATCTGCATTTTTTTCCACACTTTACTCATTAGATAGAAAAAGACCAATCCCTGTAAGTATCTATGACGAAATGATTACAAAGATGTGTCTAAATGACAGTAACGGCATTAACCTTGAGATGGGCTTGCCGCTGGCTAAGTGAAAGACCATCCAGCAGCCAGCGAAGCTCCCTGCTGGAAATGGCTACTACTTCTTCCTTGCCTGTAGGCCATTGAAATCTGCCACGTTCTAGGCGGCGATAGTAAAGCCAGAACCCATTGTGATCCCAATATAGAATTTTGAGCTTGTTGCATGCCCGGTTACAGAATACGAATAAGCCGGAGGAGAACGGATTCAGACCAAAGCTTTCCTGAACGATGGCAGCAAGTCCGTCGATCGACTTGCCCAGATCGGTGGAACCACAAGCAAGAAACACACGCTGATTGCTTGGAAAGATCAGTATGGTGAAGTAAGCGCGTGAATCACTTAGCGCAAAAGCATTGGGTCAAAGCCGGAATGAAGCTCGATACTGGCTTCACCGATATGAAGGATTAGGGAAGGAGAAACGCTGCCAGGTGGATCTACAGTGGCAAGAGGTATAAACTGTACGGGAGAAGTCTTTGGATCTGGACTAGCTGAGGATGATACACGCTTTATTTTGTACAGCCAATATTTCAATTGTTCGACAGAACAATGATTTGCGGAGCACAAAGCTTTCATCGCGAGGCCATGCCCGATAGGCTATGATACGTGTGTGCCAATCTTGTCTGCGTTGTTCTTTGGCTTTCATGAGTTACCCTCCGTATTCAGGTTAATCTCATGATCTTATAGCTAGGTTAGTAGTTGAAGGTGTGGAAAGTTTGACGCTTACTTACTGGCTCTTATTATGTAACAATATCGTAAATTAGTTTTTACTGGTGGCTCCTAACACTTTCAGGGCCACCAGTATTATTTTTATACAGCAAAACATCTTTTTGATATGATTATTTTATCGACTTTACTTCATATCATAATACATAGACAAACACTTCAAGGAGGGACTTTATGGAACATTCCTTTTCATCAATATTGACGTACAGCGTACAGGCAATTGCGTTTTTACTAATTATCTTCAAATTGCTGAAGAAAAACGAAAAAAAGATAGGTTGGGGAACACTTTCTTTGCTTTTAGCCCTTCTTGGTATGGCTGTTTCTTTTGAATTTGGCAATTACATATTGGGGGACCAGTTTCTTTCCTTTTTAGGATTGCCCGCATGGTCTAATGTTGACAATACTAGGTTTCACTACACTTTTTTTCTATCCAGTATTTTTTTTACTCCTAGTTTAATCATTGGATATAAAAATCCTAACGAATTTGGAGCTCTTATTGGAAAATGGATTTCTAGTATATATCTATTTTTGATAATAATTTCGCTTTTATTTTTTATTACAAGCTAATTTCTCGAAGTGAAAAATAGCCTATTCGCAAGCCTCTTCTAGCCAGTTCATTTATGTATTTCAACTCAAACTAGACTCACATAAAAATGCACCCCATAGCATTCATCGGACAAACCAAGAGGTTTGATCCAGTGTCTATGCTAGGGGGTGCTTCTTCAAATCTGGCAGAGAAATTTGTTTTACCCCTTAACCGACCCGGCTGCGATTCCTTCCACAATCCGGTCACTCATGATGAGGAACACAAGCAAAATAGGCAAAATGCTGATCATCAACGTAGCTCCGATTGCTCCCCAGTCGGTCGTATATTGTCCAATAAAGTTCTGAACGCCAACGGTTAATGTTTTGTTTTCGTCCGAGCTGATGAACGTATTGACGAAAATAAATTCATTCCAGTTGTAGATCATGTTAATAATAGACGTCGTTGCCATGACCGGGGTCGTCATGGGCAGTACGATCTGGAAGAACATCCGGTTGACGGAGCAGCCGTCCATAACAGCCGCTTCTTCCACTTCATGCGGGTTGATCTGCGCCTGCAGCGCTTTAAGCTCGGTTTGGCTTTGCAAAGCCTCCTTCTCACAAATGACACGGATCAATTCATTAATATCGACAATCATCGTATTGTACTCTGCTTAATTCCCGTAGTTCGACTGCTGCTGCCGGTTCTGGATTCAAGACCAATGCCCCTTCCCGTGAACGACGCATTGCCTGAATCAAGTGACCTATCGGTCTGGTAATCAACGTAGACAACATAAAGGACATAAACAGGAATAACACGGCACCAAGAGATGCGGAAATTATAAGTGTAGTCCGTAAAACCGTAATTCCGTCTGTGACGACACTAACTGGAATCAGGATCAGCAGCGACCAGCCAGTCCGTTCCGATTGCTGAACCGCCTTCACATATTCCCGCTCCCCAATATGAACCGTCTGTGTCTTGCTGTGCAGTATACCTGACAAATCTGTCTGCTTCATAGGTTTGCCCGACAGCAGTTGGCCTTGACGATCTACAAGCAGCATGTTTTCATCCGCTTCTTCATTGACCGCTGATGCATCATTCAGCCCAAAATAACCTCGCTCCATGCGGGTAATCAGATATGCTCCGCGTGAAAACCAGCGGTCCACCAGACTGCCCTCCCGAATCGGAAACAACATCTTCACTTCGGCGGTATACAGCTCCAGCGAGCCGACACTCGGCATATAAGCCTGATAGCTATGCATCACTTGCAGTAGTGATTGACGCTGTCGAAAAGACACCTTGCCCCCGTTGCGCTCCTCCAGCAAAATATGCTGAACTGACGGATGATTGGCCACCTGCTCCGTCAGGCTGTCCATCTGGCCGATTAATGCATCCAGCCTGCCGCTTGCTTGTACCGCCGTCTGACCAATATGCCGCTCGGCACTGTTTTTCAACAGGCCAGATACATTGAGGTAAATGAACGCCCCCGCCACACTCATCATAATGAGCATCACCAATATAAACCCGATAAAAATCTGATTACGCAACGTGTTTAATGGTTGGAACCTTGAACGCATGTGTCTTCTCCCCCTAGATCATCACAGCAAAATGAGTAATGATAACGCTTTCTATTCTATCGCATCGTTCCCCTTTGTTGGCATATTTTCAGTGAAAATTAATAAAGATGAACCATTATCGACAACAACTCGCAATAACGATAAATATTAAAAAAGATGACTCCCGACGAATGCAGGAGCCATCTATTAGCTAGTTACAACGTAGCTTCTTTCAAAGCCCTCCCACCAAGATACAGTTCAGGCTCAAAGCTTGTACATTTTTAGTCTGTGCCCTATTGGAGTGCAGCCAAAATGCGGTCGCACAGCTCCATCGTTTTCACATTATCCCGTCCACTTGAATAAGGTGTCCGTCCTTCCTGGCAGCAGTTCATAAAATGAGTAATTTCACCTACAAAACCGCGCAAATACAAGTCACGGTACCCGCCCGACATCGCCGAGGCTGACGGTGTCAAAACCGTATCGTTTTCCGCAAGGGATTTCCAAGGGAGTTCCGTGTGACTCTCCGACTTATGAACGATCAGCGTGTTTACCTCATCCGCGTTCGCAAAACCGTGATCAAAGGTTACAGTGATCCCTTCGCTCTCACGTGACCATGCTGGCATACCTGCGAAATATACGCTGCCCACCACACCATTTTCAAATTTCAGCGAAATCGTATGGGAAATAAACTCACCGTTATCGTTCGCAAATCCGGTAACCTGCGCCACTTCCGCTAATAAATAACGAACCAGATCCACCATATGAATCGCCGCCAGCTTCATGAAATCTTCGCCGGTTTTACAAAACAGGGTGCTGTCCACGAGAAATTTCGCCTGAAATGAGCGTGCGGATCCAAGCAAGCCACCCTCCATCAGTTCCTTCAATTTTATGTATACAGGTGCGTAGCGCTTCATGAAGCCGACCATCAGTACCACGCCCGCTGCTTCCGCCGCATCTGCAATTTGCGCCGCTTCCTCAGCGTTCCAGCCCAGTGGCTTGTCTACAAAAACATGTTTTCCGGCCTTAATGCAGTCCAGGACAAGCGATGGGTGATCTGCCGCTTGAGCAATCACGACAACTCCATCACAATCTTCCTGCTCCAGCATAGTCTTGTAATTGTCATAAGGCGTACCGCTACTCCCAAACCGCTGAAGCGCTGCCTTCGATCTGCTTATATCTCTGGTTGCAATCGCTTGAATTTCAGCACCTGCTTCAATGACAGCAGGATATATATTGGTTGAAGCATGAAAACCAGCCCCGATAAAACATAGCCTCACCTTGCTCATGTTGGTCCCTCCAATGTGTCACTAAAATATTCCGATACTATCGTACCATATGGACAAAGTATATACACAGTGGCATAAAGATCAAGAACATGATTTTTAAGAGGAACAAAATAAAAAAGACCTTAACAAAGATAATCCCTTATCCTTGTTAAGGCTCCGTCTGCATCACCAGTAACAATCCTTAAAAATACATTCTATTTCAGGGTTAAGACATTATCTTGTGGATAACGAGGCCCATTTTTGCTCCAGCCACTGATCAAACTCAGCACCCTTGTCACCTTCATAGACGTCATAAATATCGACTCTCATCTTGTGCAGCTTCTCGCGAAAATCGTTATAGGTATGGTCGGCTGGCAGGCTTTTTTTAATCCGCACCAGAATCTTCGTCAGGCCCTTAACAAGCTCACCCTCTTTGCGCAGAGGCGGCTGTACATTCTCGCCCCATTCCTGAAGCTTGCGGTAAGCGGCTTCCTGAACGGCATATACCGTATCATTATTCAAACGGTGTGTCAGCAAGTCAATCGTCTGCTGGTTCTTCCATGCACCCAGATCATTTACCGCAGCTAGACGCGCTACTTCTGCAAATTCCTGCTGAGTTTCGTTGTTTTCCAAAATCATCTCATCCTTTTCTATAACTGAGTCAATCTATATTCGATCCTGTAGCTGTTCCACCATCAGAACGCTTTGCACACTTGTTCTTCGGCCCTGTGGCTTTACTAAAAAAATCACTACATTACTGTTCATCACGATTGCCGTTTGTTAAATATAACATACTTGCAGGTCTTCTTCATATCTCGAATCATTCAACCGAATCAAATTCATTATTCGGTGATGTGGCTTGTGATTTTCATTTAGTATGCTGTATTTGCTGAGGTCAGCCTCGAGACGTTGACAAACGTTGTTACAAATCTATTAAATCCGAACGGAATCTTAGAAATATACGAATTTTATGAACTTGTTTAATGGAATATTTGAACATAAAATGAAATTGTAATCGGTTACAAAATTATTTAAATAAAGGAGGAGGCAAGAAACATGAAAAGAAAAAGCATGGAGAAGTCATTTCTCGTCATTGCCTCCCTCGTCATGGGCTTCACACTGTATGGCTACGCTCCCGCTTCGACAGATGCAGCCAGTGTGAAAGGATATTATCATACCCAAGGAAACAAGATTGTAGATGAATCCGGGAAAGAGGCGGCATTTAACGGTTTGAACTGGTTCGGCTTGGAAACTCCTAATTACACCTTGCATGGACTGTGGAGCCGCTCGATGGACGACATGCTGGACCAGGTGAAAAAGGAAGGCTACAATCTGATCCGCCTGCCTTACAGCAATCAGCTATTCGATGCCAGTTCCCGTCCAGACAGTATTGATTATCACAAAAATCCTGATCTGGTCGGATTAACTCCGATTCAAATTATGGACAAGCTGGTCGAAAAAGCTGGACAACGCGGTATTCAGATTATCCTTGACCGTCACCGTCCGGGCTCAGGTGGACAATCCGAGCTGTGGTACACCTCCCAGTACCCTGAGTCTCGCTGGATTAGTGACTGGAAGATGTTAGCTGAACGTTATAAAAATAACCCTACCGTCATCGGTGCGGATTTGCACAACGAGCCACACGGTCAGGCAAGCTGGGGCACAGGCAATCTCTCCACAGACTGGCGTCTGGCGGCACAGCGTGCAGGGAATGCGATTCTGTCCGTGAATCCGAATTGGCTGATTCTGGTGGAAGGTGTGGACCACAATGTACAAGGCAACAATAGCCAATACTGGTGGGGTGGCAACCTGACAGGTGTAGCCAACTACCCCGTCGTTCTTGATGTACCGAACCGTGTCGTATATTCTCCACATGATTACGGCCCTGGTGTGTCCTCGCAGCCATGGTTTAACGACCCCACCTTCCCGTCCAACCTGCCAGCGATCTGGGATCAAACCTGGGGCAACATCAGCAAGCAAAACATAGCTCCGGTGCTGGTCGGTGAGTTCGGTGGTCGTAATGTCGATTTGTCTACTACTGAGGGTAAATGGCAAAATACACTTGTTGACTATATTCGTACCAACAACCTGTACTTTACGTACTGGTCCCTGAATCCGAATAGCGGCGACACGGGTGGACTGCTGCTGGATGACTGGGTTACCTGGAATCGTCCAAAGCAGGATATGCTGAGCCGGATTATGAAGCCTGTAATTTTCGCAGCAGAGCAAGCCAAAGCAGCAGCCGAATAGCCACAGAACTTCACTTCACTTCACTTATTGAAAAAGCCGCTTTTCCTCCTTCAAGCCAGAGATTATGCCGGGCTATGAAGATGTGGAGAAACGGCTTTTTTTGTGGGGACCTGCAAACGTCCTGGGTTACACTCCGCGTGTATCCAAGCTTTCCTCCCCTGATGACGCCTTCTTTCCAGTTTTACACATTGTAAATCCCCCATTGAATGGGTCATTTTGTTTTCATGTGATTGTTTGGAAGGGTTTTGGTATTTTAAATATTGTTATTCCAGGGATTTTATTTGTTATTGTCGGCAGTTTAGTATCCGCTCTAGGGCTTGACTCCATAGATTCCCGGCTGCCGATGGCTTTTGTGTTCATTGTGTCGGGGGTTATTATCTGGTATTTGGGGAAAGCACTCAACGCCGACTCGGACAAAGTGCTAGTTGATATGGAAACGGGACAGCGCTATCGAATGGGAACCCAGCACAGTCTGTTTTTTATCCCTATGCATTATTGGGGCCCTGCCGGTCTGGTGATAGGATTTATTTTAATCGTTGCAACGATATTTATATAACGTTGATTGCAAAACATGAGCCATTCCTTGATCAAGGTGTGCCTGTATAAAATGTACGTTTTCTGATTCTCTGATGTATTATCCATATATAAGACCACCATGCGAGCCAGTTCCTCCCATGGTGGTCTTTTTCCTTTTGTCAGGTTGATTATGATCAGATACCACCATGGTCTACCTGTGATAAAGCTTTTCTCACAAGCTGGTCAGCTTGTCGAGTTATCTCAGGTAAGCGATATTGTGGACAAAGCTTTAATATCCAGTTGCAGGAAGTTTCTAATGAAATACGATGACCTACGGTACAAAAAGAGGTTTAATGTTGTCCTGGGTTCTTCCTATAGGTATCCCATTTGTGATTTATTACTGGTTTCATTTTTGCCCTCCTACCTCATGCTTCGCCCCAACTGCTCCACCTTGCCTAGCCACTCGTTGCGCTGTTGATCCGTCTTCTTATTCATCAGATCAATGGTGGTAGAACGCACGGGCTTGACACCACATAGATGTAATGTGGAATCCTTCATCATGCGATGCCCCGGCTGTCCCTGAAAAAATCGGTAATACCAGTGCGGTCCGTCCATCGTTGTGATGAGATGGGCCGTTCTGCCTTTTAAAAGCTTCTCAGGCAAGGGTTTACCTTTGTGATACTTAAACGCAAACCCTGGCATAAAGATACGGTCAATGAATCCCTTCATTAATGCAGGCAAGCTGCCCCACCAGATCGGAAAGACAAAAACGAGATGCTCTGCCCATTTAATCGACTCCTGAGCCTGGACCAAGTCAGGCTCCAGTGGCAATTTATTACGATATCCACCTAATAGATTGGGATTAAAGTCCAGCGCGGACAGCTGCAACAAACGCACCTCAGCTCCCGCAGCCTCTGCTCCTTTTACATAGGATTGAGCCAGCGCTTCTCCATAACTTCCCACGACCGGATTCCCCTGAACAACCAATATTTTCCTGGACATATAAACCACTTCCTACCTTCATATTATGTTTTTAGTTAGAAAGAACTAACCTTTTAATTAAAAAGAAAAGGCCACTACTGACCTTCACTTAATAAAGCAGTTAAACGTTGCTTGACCTCTGTTGCAAATGGAACAAGCTCCTGCGGAAGCTCACCTTCCAGACTGGACACAGACAAGCGTGTAATAGCTCCGATGATAAGCACACCGGATAGCTGGGCATTCTGCTTGGGCAATTCTCCACGTTGAACCCCCTGCTCGATGAACTCCGTTAACGCCTCCAGCGGCTGACGCACATGCTGACTATGGCTTGCCTCAGCGTACAGCTCATGATGCTGTGACAACAAAAGCAGACCACACTGATCTTCATCATGCATTCCCAGCACATCATCCACCAGTTGATGGAAACGGCTGACGAAACTCCCATCCTGATTGCGGTAGAAGTCAATTAATGTGGTATAGCTATTGCAATATTGCCCGAATACTTCCAATGCCATGGCATCTTTACTCTTAAAATGCTTGTATATTGCGGCATCCGTTACACCAGCAGCCTCCCCAATTTGTTTGACGGAAATGCCATCAATCCCTTTGGTTGCAAATAAACGCATCGCCGCCTGCAAAATATCCTTCTTCTTGCTATCTACATGTGTTTTCTTGTTCATAAGGATATAGTAAGTGATAACTAACTAAATTGCAAGCCATATGTAAACATGCGCTGCATTACGACGCTCGGGCTTGGTCAGATGAGGATGATCATGTTGGAGGTCCTTGCTGTCACCAAACTGACCCATCCATTACACTTGAGGAAATTCGTAATCTTGTGCTTGCCTTCAAGGAGGCTGCTGGGCGGGCTGCGCAATCCACTCTAGTCCAGACTGGCAGCCGAACAGCTTGGCGTTCGCATTGAAGGGTTTGCGGCTTATTGCATCACAAACGATATCATGCACTGGATCGCACACTAAATTGAACGATTTCCACAATAATAGGCGTGCCGGTGGAAATGGTATCTCCTTCGTTGAGGTGAATCGTCAGCGATGAAGGTGTCAGGCTATACAATGTACTTTCTTGGATCATGCCATTAATATACAAATTGGCATAGCTGGTACTTCCGACATGAAACCGTTGAAAAGCATCCTGCATACCATCTACAGAAAATTGATCCGCCATAATCGTGACCGAAGACTCAATAAAATCAGGAGCAAAATAAAAATACCGCTGAGCCGTGGGGATAATTTCAATATTTGAAAGGTCAGGTACCGGACCGGTTGGACCTGTTATGCCTTGGGCTCCTGTTGGACCGGTGATGCCCCGTGCTCCAGCAGGACCTTGTAAGCCCGTTGCCCCTGTTATACCTGGTACACCAGCCGGACCCGGTATTCCCTGCGCTCCCTGTAATCCTGCTGGACCTGGTATTCCCTGAATTCCGGGTGCTCCCGCTGGACCTGGTACGCCCTGCACTCCTGCCACACCTTGAACACCCGGTGCACCTGTCGTTCCGGCTTGACCTTGCTGTCCTGTCAAACCGGGAATGCCTTGTTCCCCCTCTGAATCAGCACTCCTCTGATTTCCATCCACCTCTTTTATCACTCGCGTATCCATCAAATTTTTTTTCTTCCGACGCCTTCCATGAGTATTGTAATACCGTCGCTGTATGTTTAGCTTTGAGAGCTTTTGGACGTGGAATCCTCTTTTCATTTTGCCTTTGGGTGGATGAATTGTTTTACATTTTCTTCGACCGATGTTCTTGCTTCGGCTGACGATCTTACAATGTACGGTTCGCTTTCGATGTCTCCTTAGTGCTGAATCGCGCCTTGCCATACCAGCCATCTACACCTCCTTTTCTCAGCCTCATGTATTATATGCACATATCCCTTTGGGGTTTTGGGCATTTGAATATATCAAATACCAACGAGTTGCTATACATCTGCACCTGCAACAAAATAGGGCCTCCTCTATCCACCCTATTATTAATCAAAAGGTTAATGTGCCGTTTCCTAATAGGTTAAAATATCATTTATTGATTAAGAGCCAGCAAATGGCTCATATCCACCAAAGAAAGGAGGTAAGAACTATGCCAATCATAAAACCTGTATATACAGCAGTAGCTACTGCTCCCGTAGCAACTGGTGGTGCCGTAACTACGACTGTAACCCCGGCCGTGACTCGTTTTTTTGCAACAATTACAGCCGGGATGATCGGCGCAACAACAACAACTGTGCCTGCGGCAAGCTTTGTTGATGACGCAGATGCTCCAGTTGTTGCTCTGCCGACATTAGCGGCTACGGATTCTGCTAATTATTATATTAATGGAGTGATTCAGCAAAGTTCCTTATTCACTCTAACTACAGCAAGTCTGGTCATTAACTCCGTAGATATTACACCAGGTGTCCCCGTTGTCATAGAAATATCCGACTTTAGTGGCACGACCTCCACTATCACAACTCAGCCTACCATTTCTGCCCCTACGGTTACTATTATCACTTAAAATTCAAGCTGGACTGAGCATTCAATCACGCTGTACACTACCCCGTATACACCATAAAAGACCGATTCAGATGTAGTATCTGAATCGGTCTTCCTTCTCAAAATGATTATATAATTGTATTCCAATAATCCGGTATTAGATGATTAAGGCAAGATAGCAAAAGAACGCAACGGAAATCCGGGGGAAACCTGAATGCTCGGAACGATATTATAGATGATCGCACCCGTCGCTGGCAGTTTGTCCAAATTCGTCAGCACCTCGACCTGATAACGATCCTGCTCCAATATGTAATATTCTCCTACCAGCTCCTTCAACGAAAGCTCATGCAGGTAACGTTTACCCTTCACAAAATGAACGGGTGCATCTATATGAGTGCCATACTGACCCGGAAAGCAGTATTGTTTATGAGGGATTAATTCAGAAAAATAGAAACTGAGATTGAAATCGTTAACATTTTGAGGTATCTGTGTTTACCTCCTCTAGTCTAGTATAAAACCCATGAAGAGTATTGCATTCGTGCAAAAAACACAAAAACAATTCCATATATTCATATATACAATTCCCATTTCATATGATTGTTAACGTTTTCATAATTTTGTATTTGCTTTTAATGGAAAAAAGCAGAGCTCTATGGCATTACATAAAAAATTCGACATAAATTTTAGTGTGTAACTTTTATTATATTAACAAATACTGGAATGAGAAGTATGATAGAAAATGTAGAAATAGGAGCACCCGGGACTCCCTTCGTTCGTCTACTCCATTCATCTCATATTCGGAGGTATTTTATGAAAAAGAGATTTTCAATCGGAATCGCAGCAGCCTTGCTGTTCACTACCCTGACCCCTCTTGGTACACCTGTTCATGCAGCCACCGATCTTGGTAAAGAAACGCTCGGCAGCAAAAACGGTTGGGCAGCCTTTTCTACAGGCACAACAGGCGGAGCTGCGGCCTCTTCTTCCAATATTTTCACCGTAACGAATCGCAAGCAATTAGTCGACGCTTTGGGCAAAAGCACCAATAGTACGCCTAAAATCATCTATGTCAAAGGCACAATCAACGCCAACGTCGATGATAATAACAAGCCGTTGGGATTAAATGATTACAAGGACCCTAAATATGATTTTGACGCCTACCTCAAAGCATATGATCCGTCTACATGGGGTAAAAAGGCTCCGTCCGGCACATTGGAAAAGGCACGTGAGGCTTCACAAAAAAATCAGGCCAGTCGTGTCGTCATTGATATTCCGTCCAATACAACAATTGTTGGTCTAGGTAGCAATGCCGTCATTAACGGCGCTAACCTCCAACTGAAAAAAGGGACAGACAACGTCATTATCCGTAATATTGAGTTCCAGGATGCCTACGATTATTTTCCTCAATGGGACCCAAATGACGGTAGTACAGGCAACTGGAATTCTGAATATGACAGCATTACCATTAGCGGTGCTACACATGTATGGGTAGACCATAATTCCTTTAATGATGGATCTCATCCCGATAGCCAAAACGGTACGTTTTACGGTCAGGAATACCAGCATCATGATGGACTTCTCGATGTGGTTAACCAAGCGGATCTGGTTACGGCTTCTTACAATCACTTTTACGATCATGATAAAACGTCAATTATTGGCAACAGCGACAGCAAAACAGCAGATAAAGGGGCCTTGCGTGTAACCCTGCATCACAATTATTATGAAAACACCGTACAACGTACACCACGCGTACGGTATGGACAAGTTCATGTGTATAACAATTATTATGCCGGCGATGTAAAACGCTCCGAATATCCTTCACTGTATATATGGGGTGCAGGTAAATCCTCCAAAATATTCGCCGAAAACAATGTCATCGACGTTGCAGGCTTATCTGCAGACAAAATTGTGTCGGTCTTTGGTGGAACTGCCCTGTCAGACACGGGCACACTTCTGAATGGACAAGCTGTTAACGCAGGCTCCAGCGCGGGTCTTAGCTCTTCTGTAGGCTGGAAACCAACGCTGAACGATAAAATTTCCCCATCCGCCAGCGTAAAAGCAGAAGTCACTTCTCAGGCCGGTTCCGGTAAACTGTAAAACTGCTTTGCTGACACAAACAATCATAGCTCTAATAACCTGTTTTTACACCAAAAAGGACTGTTCTCCCCGTAGATGATTCCACGGAGAGCGCAGCCCTTTTTTTTATTTACGAGTTGTTTAGCAGCAAATTACATCGTTCATTAAACGCTGTATTGTTCTACCAACACCGGCTTTTCAAATGCATTATCCAGCTTGCGGAGCTTGGCCTTTACCGCTTCTGGCGGCTCAACCGCAGGCGCATCTGGATGCAGCAACCATGATTTTACAAAGTGTGTATCGGATAATTGAAAGAGTGGAGGCTCCTTCTCAAAGTCAATCTTCATGGCATAGCTACTGCGGGCTGCAAAAGCATCCCCTACAGGTGGGTGCAGCAGATCGGGAGGCGTTCCTGGAATGGCTGCCAGCTTCTGACCATGACTGTCCAAACTTGGCATGGAAGCGAGAAGCCCCCAAGTATACGGATGTTTCGGATTATAGAAAATTTCATTAACCGTACCTGTTTCCACAATTTGCCCAGCATACATAACAGCAACACGATCCGCCATCTTCGCTACAACGCCGAGGTCATGAGTAATAAAGATGATGGAAGTGTCGATCTTCTTTTGAAGATCCTTCATTAATTCCAAAATTTGAGCTTGAATCGTTACGTCCAGCGCAGTCGTCGGTTCGTCGGCAATCAGTAGCTTGGGATTCGCTGCCAGTGCCATCGCAATCACGACACGTTGACGCATACCGCCACTGAATTCATGCGGATACTGGTTAAAGCGCTGCTCTGGATGCGGAATCCCTACCAGGCTAAGCAACTCAATGCCCCGCTCGTGGGCGGCGTCCTTGGATATCTTTTCATGCTTGAAAAGCACTTCCGTGATCTGCTTGCCGACCTTCATTGTCGGATTAAGCGAAGTCATGGGGTCCTGAGAAATCAGACCGATTTCCTTACCACGAATTTTTTGCATCTGCTTTTCCGTTTTATGAATCAGCTCTTCCCCGTCAAACAAAATTTGACCCTTTTGGTAAATGCCAGGAGGGGTCGGAATCAGCTTCATAACAGCTTGTGAGGTTACACTTTTGCCTGAGCCGGATTCACCGACAATGGCCAGCGTCTCTCCTTTATTGACATGAAAGTTTACGCCACGAATGGCCTGCACTAGTCCCTGACGAGTCTTGAAAGATATCGTTAAATCCTTCACTTCCAAAAGGCGGTTCATCTCATCACTCTTTCATATTTATTCATCATTATTATTGACCACTATCTAAAAAAACGACGTTCATGAACCAAGGTATATACGAATAATTTTACTCAGTTTAGTACCTGCCAGTCAAGCAATATCTAAAATAAGATAAAAAAACTATCATTATATGTCATATATATGGAATATTCAGCTTGGAAAATGATCATTTTTAACCATTTTTGTACTCATTTATAACATGCGTTGTATATAGCTAAACCGTGCCCCACCCAAGGGTGAACGTGTACAGATCAATTCACCCCCCAATCGGGAAGCAATTTGACGGCAAATGGCCAATCCCAAACCCGTGACACCGTTCGAGCCTGTATAAAATCTTCCGAACACCTCCGCTGCCTCTAATTCAGTCAGCCCTTCCCCGTCATCATCCACATGCATAACCCATACGACCTCCGGAGTTGTCCCTGTCTCCAAGTGAATGACAACCTCCGTAGAGGTATGTCGAACCGCATTTTGCAACAAATTCAATATCATGCGGAACAATTGCTCGGCCGGAACGGCCACATGCAGGCCCTCCCCCTCTACACGAATTGAGATCGAGCGTTCAGCAGCCACCGGCATTAACAAATGAACAGCGTCCTCTGCCATGCTTTTAAGATCAATCAGAGAGACAGGCCATTCTTCATTCAACCCCTCCAGTCTTGATAGCTGAAGCAGCTTTTCCACCATATCAATTAATCGCTGAGACTGCACTTTAATGATGTTTAGCCCCTCGTCCTGGGATACGACTTGATCCTGAATGGCATATACGTAGCCTTGAATGGACATTAACGGTGTCCTTAGCTCGTGAGATACATTTTGCAAAAATTCAATTTGATCATGGTGATGCTGCTGAATACGGACGGACATGGAATGAAAGGTGCCGATCAGTTCGCCAATTTCGCTTTTATCTGCCTGCGGAAAATCACTTTCCTGCGGTTGATTCGGCTCATAGTTGCCTACAGCCTCCTTCAAACGCTTGAGCGGACGCACCAGTCGTGAAACGACCATGAGCCCAATGACGAGAATCACCAGGAAGCTCGCCACAATGGACAGTATGGTGGTTCTCATGAGCGGGACATACAGCGCCCTTAAAGAAGACAAGGGCGAATATACAAAAATACGAAAGGGTTGCCCGGGCAATTCCTCATTGGTAAACAGGATTTTTTTACCTTGCAGCACAGCAACCCCTTCATGTGCGGCGGCCAGATCATGGGCAGACGGATGAACGGATGCAAAAAATCCCTGGCGGATCAATAGCAAACTCTCTATCTTTTTGCCCTCCATTCCAGAGACGCTGGAGTCGATGATGCGGTTATCCGTACTTAAAATAAAATAATCGGCAGACAAAAGCATACCTTTGATAACATAGTTAAGTTCAGCAGTATTCAGCCGGTCAAAGCCTCCGTCGCTCATAATATGGACGGCTTTGCGTGCTTGCTCATGAAGCTTGGATTTAGCTTGATTTACAAGAAGGTCGTCAATAAGCCTGATGAACAAAACGACCGTAATACAGACGGTAATGAGCATCGCGATAGATAGAGACAGCAGTATTTTAGCTCTCATCGTACGCATGGCTACTGCTCCTGAACCGTTGCTTTATATCCGAATCCCCACACGGTATTAATGACGAGCGTAGAGTGGTATTCCGCCAGCTTTTTACGAATTCGTTTGACCAGATCGTCCACAACCCTCACATCACCTATAAAATCATAGTTCCACACCTGCTGAATCAGATGCTCTCTGCCAAAAGGTCTTTCCAAATGATTTGAAAGAAACAGCAGCAGATCAAATTCACGCGAGGTCAAATTCAACTCTTGTCCGTCCACTGTGACCTTACGAAAATCTGCAAAAATACACAGATTGCCTGCACGGCATACTTCTGCGATTTCTGCCGCTTCCTTATCATCCGAGGCAGACGTCCCGGCCTTGCTCAGTCGCAGCATCGCTTTGACCCTTCCAACCAACTCCCGTGGATTAAAGGGCTTAGTCAGAAAATCACTGCATCCCAGCTCCAGCCCGTGAATACGATCACTTTCTTCACCGCGCGCGGAAATCATAATAATTGGCATTTCTGTAAACTCACGAAGCTGAGTCAGCAAGGAAAGTCCATCAATTCCGGGCATCATAATATCAAGAACGAGGCAGTCCGGACGGTCCGTACGGATATGCTCCACCAGGGTTTTGCCGCTGGAAAAGGAAGTCACCTCGTAGGATTCTTTTTTCAAATACTCAGATATTAATTGCAATATGAACACGTCGTCATCCACCACTACTATTTTTGTCATGATCTTAACCCCTTGCCGTTGTTCTGGATGGTTCCATCCTCTCTATAAGCTTAACAGAAGCCCGATAAAATAGACAAAAGACGGGTATACCGTTCCCGGTCCCGTCTTTTCTTATCATGAATCGCTGCTGTATATGCCAGGCGAACTGAAAACTGACTGCACTTCAACCTTATTTTTTGGTTGTTGTTACAACTTTAGCTGCTGCTTTCGGAGCTGTTTTCACTGCTGTTTTTGGAGCTGTTTTTGCAGGTACAACTTTTTTAGCCGGAGCTTTGTGAACTACTTTGTGAGCTGCTTTTTTAGCTACAACATGATGTGCACGAGTTTTGTGCGCTTTTGCTTTATGTTTAACGGCATGATGCTTAACTTTATGGTGCTTCGCTTTTACTTTGTGGCTCGCCACTTTTTTGGCAACTGCTTTCTTGGCAGGAGCTTTTTTCGCTTTTGTTGTTGCTTTATGTGCTGTCACAGCTTTTTTAACGGGTGCTTTCACCACAGGTGCTTTTGCCGGGGTTTTGGTAGCTGGTGCTGTAACGGCAGGAGCTTTGGTAGCTGGTGCAGCTGTGGCTGGAGTCGTTGTTGCTGTAGCGGCGAATGCGCTGCTTGCTCCTCCCAATACGCTTACTACGGTTAATACGGCTGCTGCATTTTTAGTCCATTTTTTCATGATTGAATCACCTCTCCTTTAAAGTATCTTTAGATTATCAGGAGAATTCGGGATAATTGTGGAGTAAATGTGTGAAAAGTATATGAAAAAGCGTACAGCTCTGTATCCGGAAAACACAAGCTGCACGCTATAAATGTTACACAATCATCGCCTTCACTAACCGATGGCAATCCAGGAAACAATGCCGTAGTTATGCGAGGTTTCGTTCCACTTGGTTACGACAATCACCGCACCACTCGGCGTCTGTGATTTTAGTGTCGCATGAAAAAGAGGATGGTTGGTCATAGCTACAAGCGTATAGTCCGGGTTCACAAAAGGCTCCTCGAATACAATCGTAACCTCCGTCTCTCCTTCACTACCCTTTAGAAGAAACGGCGCTCTGCCGAACTGCTGCAGTGCGGGCTGATTCGCGCAAGTACGAACAGGAGTGATACTCAGATGCTCCGGCTTCACTGCGTTCAGCTCCAGCTCACGCGAGCCTATGGAGCCTTCCACCAGATGATGCCCTTCGATGCTCTGCTCTGCCAGGTGATGGCTTTGTACCGCTGCGGCCTGCAGATGCTCCGATCCTACAGCTTCTGGGCTCAGCACCTCACTGTCGACGGCCTGAGCTGTCAGATGGCTACGAGATACGCTGTCTGGCTGGAGTCTGTCGCCGCTGATACCCTCCTCCGGCAAAAGCCCCGAGAGGTGAATATCTGTGGATAGCTGAGCCAGTGTCACCGCCCCCGGCTTCAGGTGATGCGTATCAATGACTTCTTGCCCAATGTGCTGGCCTTCAATGGACTCATCAGCCACATGCCAGGACTGTATCGCTCCATTCGCGATTTTGCTGGACGCAACCGCTCCTTCCTGCAAGGCATCCTCCGATACCACCTGCCAGCCTACATGCTGCTGCTGGATGGCCCCTGCTTGCAGATGCTCCGACTGGACGGATTCCGGTGCGATATGTTTGGACTGCACCGCGCCCTCTGCCAGCGCAGATTCCTGTACCGCCCCCTCGGCCAGATGCTGAGGGTGTACGGCGTGCTCTGTCAGATGTACGGAGCATACACTAGCTTCCGCCAGATTCGAAGCACGCACCGCCCGGAGTGCAAGCTTCTCCGTGTTCACGCTTCCTGCCTGGAGGGCGTGATCCGATATGCTCTCCGGAGCAATATGCCGGC